>JAYVOS010000181.1:0-7231 GCA_043757775.1 Chloracidobacterium sp.
ACTGCAGTCAACGTCGAGATCAACCCGCAGAACACGAGCGAACTCCGGAAACAGTGGGAGATCTGGGGCGACGGAATTCCGCTATATGTAATTGCCTCGCCTTACCGTTCGGTGACGACGCCGCTGCTGGAATACATAAATGAGGAGGCAGAGTTCAACAAGAATGCAATTACGACGGTAGTCATTCCTGAATTCGTGCCACGCGTTTGGTGGCAGCAGCTGCTTCACAATCAAACAACGCTTTTGATAAAAGGCCGATTGCTGTTTTCCCCGAATATCGTGGTCACGAGTGTTCCTCATCATTTGCGAAAGTAGCATCGTTCGCACCTTCTGCTTTGCTTAAGCAATAATTTTTAGGGCAAAATGAATCTGCGAAAGATATGACGATTTTGCCGCAAAAAGTAAAAGATCTTGCAACCCGTATCCGCGAGAACGGGGGGCGGGCGATGCTTGTTGGCGGGTGCGTCCGCGATCAGATAATGGGTGTCGGGCATAAGGACTGGGATGTCGAGGTTTATGGAATTGAGCCGTCAAAGCTGCGTGAGATACTCGATACATTTGGTGAAGTAAACGTCGTAGGAGAGGCTTTCGCGGTCTATAAGCTCGGCGACGATCTTGACGTGTCGATCCCGCGTCGCGAGCGTAAAGCGTCGCTCGGGCATCGCGGTTTTGTCGTCGAAGGCGACCCGGAAATGTCATTTGAAGAGGCTTGCTCGCGAAGGGATTTTACCGTTAACGCTATACTCAAAGATATTTTGACCGGCGAGACCGTCGATCCATTTGACGGACAATTAGATATTAAACGAAAGACACTGCGGATGGTTTCGGGCGAGACATTCGCCGAAGATTCGCTTCGGGTTTTGCGTGCGGCACAGTTTGCAGCGAGGTTTGAGTTTGATATTGATGCTGAGACGGTCGAGGTCTGCAAAAAGATCGATGTTACCGATCTGCCGAAAGAACGCATTTGGGGTGAGGTCGAAAAGCTTTTGCTGCTTGCGGAAAAACCGTCGATCGGACTGAGGTGGCTTTATGATCTGGGCGTTGCACGGCAGATATTTCCTGAGTTAGCATCCCTTGTCGGCGTGCCGCAGGAGCCGGAATGGCACCCTGAGGGCGATGTCGATATTCACACACTGATGGTGACGGACGAGGCTCGAAAGCTGATCGATGAACTCGATTATCCGCGTCAAGTGGCCGTAATGCTCGGAGCTTTGGCTCACGATTTTGGTAAGCCTCCGACTACGGAATTCATTGACGGTAAGACGCGTTCGCGTGGACATGACGAAGCAGGTGTCGAGCCGACGCTCTCGTTTCTGGATACGCTTGGCATTTACACCCTCGACGGTTATGACGTCCGAAACCAGATCGTCCAGCTTGTTCGCTATCACCTGAAACCGGGCGAATATTACGGTGCGAAAACTCCTGTTGGTGAAGGAGCGTTTCGGCGGCTTGCGCGAAAGGTCGAGCCCGATCTGCTTTATCGTGTGGCAAAGGCAGATTCGCTCGGGCGCAATCCTGACTGGCTGCCGAAAGAGAAATGGTTTGACTCGAAAGCTCAGGAATGGTTCATCGCAAAAGTCCGTGAGCTTGAGATCGAGAAAAAGGCTCCCGACCCGATACTCATGGGACGTCATCTGATTGAGCTAGGACTGACCCCGGGGCCGCAATTCAAGCAGATACTCGACGCCGTCTATGAAATGCAACTTGATGGAATTGTCAAAAATCTAGATCTTGCTATTACACAAGCAAAAAAACTGATGTAGAAAAGAGTGACGAATTTCTTCGTCACTCTTTTAAGTTTAGGATTGTTTTCCTTCCAAAAAAGCCTTTAATCTTCGAGACCGTGACGGATGCCGAAGCTTTCTGAGGGCTTTGGCTTCGATCTGGCGAATGCGTTCGCGTGTGACGGCGAAGTGCTGGCCGACCTCTTCGAGCGTGTGCTCCGAGCCGGTATTGCCTAATCCAAAACGCATCTTGATGACTTTTTCCTCACGCGGCGTGAGCGTTGCGAGGACCTCGTCGGTGATCTCGCGAAGATTTGAAAATGTTACTGATTCGGCCGGATTCAATATCGATTTGTCCTCGATGAAATCGCCAAGATGTGAATCTTCTTCTTCGCCGATCGGTGTCTCCAATGAGATCGGTTCTTGAGCAATTTTCAAGACCTTTCGCACTTTAGAGACAGGAATGTCCATCCGCTTTGCGATCTCTTCGCTGGACGGTTCGCGTCCGAGTTCCTGTACAAGCAGACGCGAGGTGCGGATCAGCTTGTTGATCGTCTCGATCATGTGAACCGGAATACGGATGGTGCGGGCCTGATCGGCGATGGCACGGGTGATCGCCTGACGGATCCACCACGTTGCGTAGGTCGAGAATTTATATCCGCGACGCCATTCAAATTTATCGACGGCTTTCATCAGACCGATGTTGCCTTCCTGAATGAGATCCAGAAACTGCAGGCCGCGATTGGTGTATTTTTTCGCGATCGACACAACTAGGCGAAGATTGGCCTCGACCAGCTCACGTTTCGCTTTGTTGGTCTCGGTTTCACCGACGCTGATCGTGGTGTAGGCACGTTTGATCTCGACCGGCGGCAGATGATACCGCTCCTCGATTTCCGCAAGAACAGCACGATGCTCGGCGATCTTAGCCGTAAGTTCTTTCTTTTCAGCAGGTGCCGGTTTCTTTTCAAGCTTCTCGTTAACCTTTGCGATTGCCCGCTCGGGCTTGCGGATGTCATCGACAGTTTTGCGGATGGCCGCGATCAATACCTGGCGCGAGCGTTCTGTTAAGTTTAAATGCTTAATTTCCTGTGCGATCTCAAGCCGCAGACGGGCGGTTCTGCGACGCAGGGTCAACAACTTTTTCGATTTCTTGCCGTCGGCTTTTACCTGCTCGGCAATAAGTTGGTTCCAGGTCTTTAACGCAGTCGCAAAATGTCCGCGGATGCTCTCGATGCCCTCGAGCGTCCAGCGCATATACTCCTCTGCCTTGTCTTCTTCGACCGAAATTTCGGCTTGCTCGGAGAAAACGACCGTTTCGCGAATGCTGGCTTTGCCGGCGATCAGATCGTCGCCGATCTTGAGCAGACGCTCGACAGCGATAGGCGAACGAGAAATTGCCTTGTGCGTTTTGATCTGTCCACGCTCGATGCGTTTTGCGATGACGACCTCGCCCTCGCGGTTAAGCAAGGGAACAATACCCATTTCACGCAAATAAAGCCGAACCGGATCATTTGATTTGTCGAGCACGCCAGCCGACAGGTCGAGATCCAGATCGTCTTCATCGACTTCTTTTTCCTCTTCCTCGTCGTCAAGTGCCATCGTCGAGGCACGTTCGAGCAGCTGCGCGTCGGTCTCGGCGACTGAGATATTTGCACCCTCAAGGCGCTCCAATACGTCCTCAATGTCATCCGCCGACATCATGTTTTCGGGCAGTTCGCGGTGGAGTTGGTCGAGGCTCAACCCTTTCTTTCGCCGGCCGAGGGCCACCAGGCGGTCAACAATGTCTTCTTTTTCGTCGTAATCAGCCATATTTAATAAAACAAATTCGATTAGAACAGCGTTGAAATCGTTGTTCGTAATCTATATATAAAACGCTCAAAAACCCGAAAATGTTTCATTTCGGCAGGGCGGGTGTAAACCCAAAAGTATATCACAGATCCGCGATATGATGCCGCAGGTCACGGCATATTTTTTCGAGTTCAAGTTGTTCGTACACAAGCTGATTGAAAAGCTCATTGTTGCCGGACTGCTCGGCGAGCGTCGCCTCGCGGCTTATCTCCATTATCCGGTTAGCAATAGCCATGTTTCGCAACGCAAAAACGCAATTTTCGGCATCATGCAGCACAGTGTCCATCGCGTCTTCGCGGTTTCGGCGAGGCGTGCCGATCAAAAGCTCTCTGGCTAAATCGACGGCATCTTCGTCCTCGCCGATATGTTCGAGCAGCGTTTCCTGCGTGATCTCTTTCTTTGCAGAGTGAATTGCGTTGAACGCAGTGAATATCTCAGCCGTAGGTAGGTCCTCGAAATCGCTCGGCTCAAGCAGCGGCAGGATCACGTCACGCAGGTCGCGGTCGAAAACTAGTAATTCGAGCAGATGGCGTTCTGCGATGGTAACTTTAGCTTTGAGCGATTTGCGAACAACATTTTCAATGTCGCCCGGGGCCGGGGCATTCTGTTGCTTAACAGAATTCCAAAGTTTCTTCTTTAATTCGGGGTCGTTAATAGAACAAAGTCTAACAATTTCGTCAAAGCATTCACGTTTTTCGGTGGCACGTGGGATGGCTCGAACCATCGGCAACATTTCCTCAGCCACCTTTGCTCTATGTTGGGGAGATGCTAAAGATCGACCGTGTATCATAGGATCTGTGAAGAATTGGATGAATCGTTGCGATTTACCTCGTTCTTCGTTGTATCTTTCAGCTCCGTACATTCGCACAAAGTCGTCAGGGTCTCTGCCTTCGGGAATAACGAAAGCTTTAATCTCAAACTCCTGAGGAAGAAGGTGCTCAGCTGCTTTTCGAGATGCAGCAATCCCAGCGGTATCGCCATCGTAGTTAATTACAACTTTCTTTGTCCATCGGCTCAGCAATTTTGCCTGTTGAGAGGTGAAAGCCGTACCGAGGCTTGCGGCGGTGTTCGTAATGCCAAATTGAGCGAGAGCTATGAGGTCGAGATAGCCCTCGACAAGGATCGCAAATTTTAGTCGGCGGATCTCGTCTTTCGCCTGAAAGAGGCCGTAGAGATGATCACCTTTTGTGTAGGCCGGAGTTTCGGGCGAATTGAGATATTTCGGCTGATCGTCGGGGTCGAGCGACCTCGCTCCAAACGCTATCGCACGGCCATTTACGTCCAGAACGGGAAACATTATCCGCCCGCGAAAACGGTCAAAAACCCTTTCTTTTTCTTCGTTTATGGACACGAGGCCGGATTGTTCGATCAGTTTTTGATCGGTGTTTTTGTCGCGGAGAACTGTCAGCAAACCGTCCCATTTGTCGGGCGAAAAACCGATGTGAAACTGTTTTTGGATATCTTCTGAAATGCCTCGCTGCTTTAAGTAAGCTCTGGCGGCTTTTGCCTTTGCATTTTTGGCTTGCAGCTCTTTTTCCCAGAATTCGAGAGCGATCTGGTTTAACTCGATTATCTGGTCGGCGACTTGTTTTTTCTTCGCACTTCGTTTTTTGCTTTGCTCATATTGCTGGTCATCGACCGGTTCGGGCAGCATCACACCGCTCATCTCGGCGACACGTTTTATGGCCTCAGGGAAATTTAGCCCCTCTATCTCCATCAAAAAGTTATAGACGCTCCCGCCTTTGCCGCAGCCAAAACATTTATAAAACCCTTTCGACGGGTTGACCGAAAACGACGGCGTTTTTTCCTGATGAAACGGACAGCACCCCATCCAATTCTGCCCCTTTTTCTTAAGTTCCGCATATGGCTGTATTATCCGCACCAGATCGGCACGGTTTTTCAGATCGTCAATGAAATATTGGTCGTAGAGCATCTAGTGAACTTTTTCATCCAATTGTGCATTCAGGATATCCGAAATGTGAAATCCCGCGCGTTCGAGACGGCCTACAATAGTTGAGGGATCAGCTACAATTCCAACATCCAGTGCACTCGCAATCACCCCGACAGTTCCGGTTATTTCTAAGCCTAAAGTTGTAGCTCGTCGCCGACCCTTCTTTTCGTCAATGATCAAAATACAATCCTGCACTTCTAAGGCAAGAGCAATGGACGACGCTTCGCCGATCTCAAGTTCGAGACACAGATCGTCAATGAGCACGCGGTTGGAACTTGAGCGTACACGAGCCCATTCTGGCAGTGCATCGCCGACTTCATTTGCAACTTCGGGCGTTACTATAATTTCGGAATACAATTGAGGGAGCAGATCGGACTCATTGATGTTGTCTAACGCAATAAGGCAGCTTGCATCGGCAATTACGATCTTCATTTTCTAAGTCTCGCAATATCCTCGCGCAATTCCTCGGCATCGTACTGGAATATCGATACACCGTATTTCCCAACAGTCTCAATAAATTCACGCCTCGAAATGCCCGCCAATTTTGCAGCCTGCCCAGAAGACAATTCGCCCATATCAAACAGCTTTGCAGCTAATATCATCTTGAGATTAGAGTCGCTCAAGTGGACGCTTTCGGGCAGTGTGAGTTCGAGCGTTGCGGTCATATTAAGATTTTGCGTCTGTTCGCGATTTGTGTCAATAATCTGCAACGAATTCGGCACGGGTTTTCAGATCGTCGTTGAAGTATTGTGGGTAGAGCACGTTCTAGGGTTTTTTCGGAACAAACCAAAATTCTGCTCCTGCGAGCCCTCCTTGTTTCACATAGAAAATTCGAAATCGTTTTCTTGGAATAAGATAATCCTTTTGAAACGTTTCTAACCAATTATTGACGAATGATTGACGATCGTTACGGGTAGGGCCGTAGACGACTAGGTACCCTCTAGATTCAAAATTTCCATTCAATAATTCGGCATAAAGACGCGGGACGAACGTAGGGCAAATGCCGAGATCGTCTTCATAACCAAAGTTGAACGGTTTTGTAAGATCATGTTCTGGCTCTATCCATTTTTCCCCGACAATAGGTGGCTCGGTTGCCCCTGCCGGAATAATCCAATACGCGGTTCCGATCGATGGTTTTTCGTCGCCAAATATGAATGAAACCCGATCTTCTGCCTTTCTAAATTGAAACCTACTAAAAATAAGCGTTCGTCGAACTTTCGCCATCTTAGATTTTCCGATCTCAGGATTAATAACAACAAATCCCCGCGAACCCGGGTTGGCTAATATTCCTTGGTAGAAAGAATCAGTTCGTGCTGATAAATCTTCACAAACCACCCTTCCGAATTCATCGAGGAGAGCCGCTTCGGGTGGTTTCTGAGCGACAACAACAGAAATCATAAACAAGATGACGACAAAAAGGATCTTCTTCATTGTTTTAACTCCGCAATTGTAGCGCCGTTGCCGCCCTGGGCGGATGGGGCGAATTCGTAGCGTTCGACGAGGTCGCTGTTTTTTAGGAAATGGTGGACGTAATTTTTTAACACGCCGGTGCCAAAGCCGTGGATGATGCGGATGCGGGGCGTGCGTGCCATGTAGGCTTCGTCGATAAAACGGTCGAGATCGTATTCGGCGTCGGCGGTGGTAAGGCCTATGAGGTTGAGTTCGGCGTTTGAGTCCAAAGTCTCACGTCCAAGGTCCAAAGCCGATT
>JAYVOS010000182.1:0-1957 GCA_043757775.1 Chloracidobacterium sp.
ATAAAATTCGATGGCGCTACTGCCTTCGGCATTTGAAAGCTTGCCTTCTTTGATCCGCTGGAGGACGCTCTTACGAAATGTGTCGTGAAGCTGCCCCGGGTCAAAGCGAACAGACGCAACCGCGTCTCCGAGCGTGGCGCCGTAGATCACTTTCTTGATAATATATCCATCCTCGCCAATAAAAACGTGTGCCTCGTGCGGAACGCCAAACAGATTATGGTTATTTCCCATTACCTCTTGATACGCACCTACTAGCATCATTGCCAGATAATAAGGCTCGTTTTTGACGAGCTTATGCAATTCCAACACGGGTTTGACGTCGTGGAGATCCACGAACTTATCTACAATCCCATCGGAATCACAGGTTATATCACAAAGCGTAGCATATTCTGCGGGCTTTTTGTTGAGTTTATGTATTGGGATGATAGGAAATAACTGTTCGAGTGCCCAGTTATCCGGCATCGAGCGGAAAACGGAGAAATTTGCAAGATATTTCGCACACATCAGTTGCCGCAGCTCGGTAAATTCCTCAGCCACATATTTCTTTAATTGTGCAAACTGATCGGCCTTTTCACAGATGTCCCAGAACAAAACTTCGCCCTTGCCCTTGGCCTCAAGCGAGATCAAACCGAGGTTAAACATCGTGAAAAGCTCGTCACGATTTTCGAGAGCATCGTGATAATACTCGCGATAATTCTTAGCGTTTATTGTCTCGCGTAGATCGTGAAGCTCGCGGATGATCTGGGGGTCGTCTTTTTCGAGCTCCATTGGCACAAGGCTCTCGACGACTGTTTCGATCTCGTCCTGAATATTTGTTACAAGGATCGCATGATACGCTGAAAGGTAACGGCCCGATTCCTGAATGATCGTCGGGTGCGGAACATTTTCGTCATCGCAGACGGTTTTAATAACGTAAATGACATCGTTTGCGAATTCGCGCGCATTGTAATTCGCTGACGATTCAAACGAGGTTCGTGAACCGTCATAATCGACAGCCATACCGCCCCCGACATCGAGATATTCGATCGGGATCTTCATCTTTTGGATCTTGGCGTAGGTGCGCGCAGCCTCTTTCATCGCGTTTTTGATCCGCTTAATGTCGGTCAGCTGCGAGCCGATATGAAAGTGAAGCAACTTGAGCATGTCGATCCGACCGGCTTCTTGCAGTCTTCGGATAACCTCTAGTATCTCTGTCGTTGTCAGTCCAAATTTTGCCGCTTCGCCGCCGCTCTTTTCCCATTTGCCTGAGCCTTTGGAATAAAGTTTCACGCGGACGCCGATCATCGGCATGTCGGCATCGGGATTTTCAGCCGAAAGTTTTTCTGCAAGGTCGAGCGTATGGTCTAGCTCGCTCATCTTTTCGATCACGATCACGACCCGTTTTCCTGCGGTCGCACCCGCAAACGCAAGTTGTATAAACTCCCTATCCTTAAAACCATTGAGAACCAGCAAGCTTTCCTTAGCTTGTTCAAGTCCGAGTGCAGCATAAAGCTCAGCTTTTGAGCCGGCTTCGAGGCCAAAGTTATACCGTGTTCCTTCACGCAGATATTCCTCGATGACTGCACGATTGGAATTGACTTTCATTGGAAAGACGCACAGATGTCCGCCTTCGTATTCAAATTCCTTAATGGATTTGCGAAACGCAGTTTGCAGCTTTCTGATCTGTCCAAAAATAAGTTGAGGGAAACGTAGCAAGATCGGCGTATTGACGCCGCGTTTGCGCAGGTCATCAACGATCTCTTTAACATCGGCACTTAGAGCGTCGTTTTCAGGCGCGCGGACGATGAGATTGCCTTTTCGGTTGACGCCGAAATAATTGGCTCCCCAATTATCTATCCCGTAAGTTTCAATGCTTTGCTCAATTACTGCGCTCAAATTATGCCTCTCTTAAAAGAATACCGAAATTTTATCGTCTGCGAGAAAATTTATAGCTTAATAAAAAACTCGAAAAAAATAA
>JAYVOS010000183.1:0-7127 GCA_043757775.1 Chloracidobacterium sp.
GCCGTCAAGGTAGTCTTGCCGTGATCCACGTGCCCAATAGTTCCAATATTAACGTGCGGCTTGCTGCGGTCAAATTTTTCTTTGCTCATTGCTTTTCTCCTGAAAAACTTTTGATCTCAAATTTGAGATCTGAAATTAAAACTTATGTGCTTGCTCCGGTCCCCTTGATCTTTGCAATAACTTCCTCAGCCACGTTACGCGGTGCCTCGGCGTATCGCTCAAAGTGCATACTCGATGTCGCACGTCCCTGTGTCGAACTACGCAGATCGGTCGTGTATCCAAACATTTCCGACAGCGGCACGAAAGCCGTCACTACCGAAACATTGCCCGGACGCGGCTCCATCTTGTCTATCTGTCCACGACGCCGATTAAGATCGCCGTTGACCGCACCCATATATTCTTCGGGGGTCACGACCTCGATACGCATGATGGGTTCGAGCAAAACCGGTTTTGCCTTTTTCACTGCATCCTGGAACGCATAAGAACCGGCCAATTTGAATGAAATTTCGTCCGAATCGACTTCGTGATACGAACCGACCAGCAATCTGACCCTGATATCGACCAGCTCATAGCCTGCCAAATATCCGCGTCCCATGGCATCTCTGATGCCTTCCATCGTCGGCTTAATAAATTGTCTTGGGATCGAACCACCGCTGATCTTGTCCTCAAAGACAAAACCCTCGCCCGGAGCCGGCTCGATCTCGAGCTCGACGTGGCCAAATTTACCACGGCCGCCCGACTGTTTCTTATAAATTTCTTTACCCGGAGCACCCTGCGTAATTGTTTCGCGGTACGCAACCTGCGGTTTACCGACATTCGCCTCTACGCCAAACTCGCGCTTCATACGATCAACGATGATCTCGAGGTGAAGCTCGCCCATTCCGGCGATGATCGTCTGGCCCGTTTCATGGTCGGTATTGACGCGGAAACTCGGATCTTCCTGAGCAAGACGGTTAAGAGCAATGCCCATTTTGTCTTGGTCAGCCCGGGTTTTCGGCTCAACAGCAACACGAACGACCGGCTCCGGAAAGTCCATCGACTCCAGAATGATTGGCTTGTTCTCGTCTGAGATGGTGTCGCCTGTCGTGGTATTTTTCATACCGCCGATAGCAACGATCTCGCCCGCCGATGCCGACTCAACGTCCTCACGCTTGTTAGCGTGCATCAGCATAAGTCGTCCGACGCGTTCTTTTGAATCTTTAATTGTGTTCGTTACATACGAACCAGATGTGACCGTTCCTGAATAGATGCGAACAAAAGCAAGCTGTCCCAAGTGCTTATCGGCCATCAGCTTAAATACAAGGCCCGAGAAAGGGGCTTTTGCGTCAGGCGGACGGTTCTCGATATCACCAGAGTCCGGATTAGTGCCTTCGATAGCAGGGATGTCGAGCGGGCTTGGGAGGAAATCAACCACAGCATCAAGCAGTGTCTGAACACCTTTATTCTTAAACGCCGAACCGGTAAATACCGGCACGATCTTCATCGCAAGCGTTCCCTTTCTCATTGCAACGCGAATTTCGTCTTCTGAGATCTCCTCGCCTTCGAGGTATTTCATCATCAGATCGTCGTCAATTGCAGAAACTGCTTCGACGAGCTTTTCACGTTCGGCTTTTGCTTTGTCAACCAGATCAGCGGGAATGTCTGTGATGTCATAATTCGCACCTTTTTCTTCGTTGCTCCAGACGAACGCCTTCATCGAGATCAGATCGACAACTCCCGCGAAATGCTCTTCGATACCGATCGGGATCTGCATCGCGACTGCGTTTGCACCGAGACGAACAAGGATCGAATCAAACGACCGTTCGAAAGATGCACCAGCACGATCCAGCTTATTGATAAAGCAGATACGCGGCACGCCGTATTTGTCAGCCTGACGCCAAACCGTCTCAGACTGCGGCTCGACACCGGCAACTCCGTCAAACACACAAACAGCACCATCGAGTACACGAAGCGAACGTTCGACTTCCATTGTGAAGTCAACGTGTCCCGGTGTATCAATGATATTAATGCGGTGCTCGGTGCCGTTACGTGTCCAGAAACAGGTAGTTGCAGCGGACGTAATTGTAATTCCGCGCTCTTGCTCCTGCTCCATCCAGTCCATCGTCGCCGTTCCTTCGTGAACTTCGCCGATCTTGTGCGAAACACCCGTGTAATACAAAATGCGCTCCGTCGCCGTGGTCTTACCCGCGTCGATATGGGCCATAATGCCGATGTTTCTATATTTGTCTAAACTAATTGCCATTTGAGTAAATCGTTAAACGTGAATCGTGAATCGTTTTTTTTAACGATTTACGATTCACTAGAACCTATAGTGTGCAAACGCCTTGTTCGCCTCTGCCATACGGTGGACGTCGTCCTTCTTCTTCATTGCTCCGCCGCGTCCGTTTGCCGAATCAAGAAGCTCGCCTACGAGGCGGTCTTCCATCGTTTTTTCGCTGCGGCCGCGTGCATTAAGGACGATCCAGCGGATCGCCAGCGTATTGCGGCGGTCACGCGAAACCTCGAGAGGCACCTGATATGTGGCTCCACCGATACGACGCGACTTAACTTCTAGTGTCGGGGCAACGCTGTCGAGAGCGGCTTTAAACACTTTCAAAGGCTCGTCCTGTGCCTTTTCGCCCAATTTGACCATCGCTCCGTAAAAGATCTGCTCAGCAGTGGTCTTTTTACCTGCAAGCATCAGGCCGTTGATAAATTTCGTCACGGCGATGCTGTTGTAGATCGGATCAGGAAGAACTTCTCTTTTTACTGCAACTCTTCTTCTTGGCATAACTTTGTTCAATTACGAATTACGAATTTCAAATTACGTTCTTCATTCGTAATTCGTAATTGTTAATTCGTAATTTACTTTGCTCCCTTCGGCCGTTTTGCACCGTACTTCGAACGCGACTGGTTGCGGTTCGCGACGCCTGAAGCATCCAGCGTTCCGCGGATAACGTGATAACGAACACCCGGAAGATCCTTTACACGGCCGCCGCGGATCAGTACGATCGAGTGTTCCTGCAAGTTATGCCCGATTCCGGGAATATATGTAGTAACTTCGATCTGATTCGTCAGACGGACACGAGCGACCTTACGAAGCGCCGAGTTAGGCTTTTTCGGGGTCGAGGTGTAAACACGTGTGCAAACACCGCGTTTCTGCGGGTTGGCCTGCAATGCAGGACTCGCCGTTTTATACTTAACGCGTTGGCGTCCCTTGCGAACTAATTGGTTAATTGTCGGCATACTGTACAGCAGGCTTTCCAGCCTGCGTTATTCTCTCTTTAGTCAGGCTCAAAGCCCCGTTTCAATTCCCAAACAGGCTCGAAAGCCTGTTTTACTTGTAAAAGGCAAAACTACCGTCTTACCTGACTCTTGCCGAATAAATCCGGCAGTTAGCTCAAGCAGCATAAAGCTGAATGAATTAAAATTGTATGTTCTAACCCTCGAGAATTGAGACTTTGCTGTAGCGTGGCATATTAAGATATGTATAATTCGCCAGTGGACGAAGATGCCCACCTATTACGCAACAATCCGTGTTTCAATTCTCAAAAATCTCATCTATAAACTCACGCGGAGCCTATAGAAACAACGAACGGTAAAGTCCGAAACTTTAGATACTATGAATTTGCAAGATTGTTGTCAAGGCTAGTTTTGCTAAATTCGCATTTTCTCGGTAGAATTTCTTCTTTCGATATGGGGACGAATTCGTCCCCTATTATTTAGAGCAATAAACGCATGACAAAACTCGAAACATATTTAGCAAATTTCAACGAATCTGACTGGCTCGCGGCCATTGACGAGCTTAAAGGTTGCATTCACGCAGTTGACCTCAACGCCGTGCAGATCTGGTTCCGCTTTTATCCGCTTAGCCTGAAACGCTTTATCGACGGTGCTGAGGACCGCGAAGCGACGCTTCACGGCATCGCGATGCTGGGCGATTTTGAGCTGAAAGATCAGATCGACACCTCGCACAATTTCCTCTACGGCCACCGTTATTGGAAAACCGTCAAAGCCGCCATCGAGGCCGAAGCAGTCGTCTTTACTGACCAGACGCACGACCTTAAAGAAGAGATCAAACAGATCGGGATGCTCGTCGCTGAAAAACTCAAAGTCGAGCGTCCGCTCATTAATGCAATGGTCGCAGTCGGGTTGATGACTCTCAATCAAGTCGGCCTTGACACCTTCAAAGCTGCGGCCGGCGAAGTAAAAAAGCCCCCCGGCATTATGTCAAAAGCGCCCGACGATATCGTGAAAGCACGTGCGACCGACGATTCCCAAGGTCTCTTCGGTTTCCTTAAGACGGTCAATAAAAAATTCTCGGTCAACTACATCGCTGCTCATTACGAAGGCAAATTTCCAGTCACCAGCGATCAAGAGGTCGCTTCTGCGTCAGCCCTCGACAAGTCAAAAAACTGGCAGGAGCTAGACAGCCGCTGTTGGGAAGGCCCCGTTCCGGTCGAATGCACCGCCGCGTCGTGTGGCACTTGCTGGGTCGGCGTGATCGGCGGTCAGGACAAACTCGACAAAGTAAAACGCCGCGAACGCCGTCAGATGAAAGTTTTCGGCTACAACCAAGGCGACGATGCCAAGCCATTTATGCGTCTCGCGTGCCAAGCCCGTGCCGAGGGCAACGTCACCCTCGTCATTCCGCCCTGGAACGCGGTTTTCGGCAAAAAAGTCTACGACAACATCGACCACATCGAGCTGGAACCTGCAACCACGTCGGCAAAGGTCCTACGCGAAACGATCGCATCTGCCGCCTCCGGCGAATAGGAATTTTTCAACGCTAAGACGCAAAGGTTTTAAGACGCAAAGGTTTTAAGACGCAAAGGTTTTAAGACGCAAAGCTTTTCTTACCTTTGCGTCTTTGCTACTTGGCGACTTTGCGTTAAATTTCCTACATAGTGACTGAACACAAGAAACCATTTCCCCCGTTCGCCTATGTATTGATCGCCGTGCTTCTGTGGAGCACCGGCGGGATGTTCATCAAGCTCGCGACAAACCTCGACGCTTACCAAGTAACATTCTTTCGCTCGCTGCTCGCGGCAATAACCGTCCTCGTCATCACACGCAAAAACGGCCTGCGGATCAACACATTTGGGATAATGGCGTCCTGCATTTACGCGATTTTGCTGTTCCTGTTCGTCTGGGCGACCAAACACGGCACCGCCGCCAACGCCATCTTTCTCCAATACACCGCGCCTATATATATATTGATACTCGCGCCATTCATCATCGGCGAAAAATTTCACTGGAAAGATCTCGTCACGGTCATCTTCTGCATCGGCGGTATGAGCCTTTTCTTCGTCGGCCAGCTCGACACCACCGCCTACATGGCAAACATCGCGGCCCTAGGCTCCGGCATCTTTCTCGGCCTATACATAATATTGCTCAAACACCCTCGTGCCGTCGGAACGCAGGCTGCCAGCCTGCCCGCGAACGCCGCCTCGTCGGAAGAGCTGGATCTCTCAACAGAAAATCAGACAACTGACAACAGACAACCGGCAACCGCTATCAACCCCGTGATAACAGTAATTTACGGCAACCTCATCCTAGCACTCGTCACTTTGCCGTCAGGCATCGCCGCTATTCCGACAATAACCTGGCGCGACTTCGGAGCAGTCGCATTCCTCGGCATAGTCCAGATCGGCATCGCATATATCTTATTTATCAAAGGTGTAACCGGCGGCACACGCCCGCTCGACGCCAGCATAATTGGCTTTATCGAGCCACTCCTCAATCCCGTCTGGGTCTTCCTCTTTGTCGGCGAACAACCATCAAACTGGGCACTATTAGGAGGTGCGATAATCATCGCCACTGTGGTTGCCCATACATTTGCACAATACCGTTCGTCACTTGCCCGCTCGTAAGTATGGTGCTATTGTCTTGTCAGAAATTCATAACTCGTAATTGACCTAAACAAAAGGAGAAAACCAATGACCTTTCTGATCGTCTTATTAATTGCCGGAATAGCCGTCGGTGCCGGAATGAACTCACTCATGGACAACCGTGGTAATGGCCTGGGCATTCCATTGAGCGTCGGTCTCGGCGCCGCCACAAGCGTTGTGGTAGGCATTTTCTGTATAAACTACGGCAAACTCCTCGTCGGCGAAGGCCCCGAGGGCCTTCTCGCCCTCGCCGCAGGCCCGGTCGCCGCCGTGATCGTCATCCTGCTGGTAAGGCTTGTAAAGAAATAGGCTTGCCCCCGCATCAGCAGATTCATCGACAATGTATTGCCGGCTCGAAAGGGGCAGATCCTGCAACTGACAATCGATTATTTCCCTTTGTTTCTGCTTTTGGGCTTCACATTCATAACTAATTCGTGACCGCTCAAGTTGTAATCAAAAGTCGTGATTTTTTCATAGTCGAGAAGGATTTTGCCGTCGGTCAATGCTTCGAAGATCACATGCCCTTTTGCAACCCTGAGACCTTCGCCCGTACAGCAAACGCTCTTTTTGTAATCTTTCTGTACTAGAGACATGTCGAGCCGTCACGTCTGCCCCGTGCGTGACAGAGTTGTATTCGTAAACCAGAATTTCAAAATCTCTCAAAGACGCTCCCGTCCACAACCTGATCCTGACAACGGCGTCTTCCTCTCCGTCGCCGTTCATGTCGCCATAAACGACATCGTTCTTCCGGATCTCATAAATTTCGCTGCCGCCGCCCACTTTAGCTTTACCGTTGCGAATTTTGAGCTTCTGTAAGCCCCCTTCGTCCATACCAAAAAAGTGGTCGAGGTTGCGAAAATCAACAGATCGAATCCCTTTAGCAGCCTTCTTGCCCTGCGCCTGACCGGCACTCAGACAGGCTAATAAAACAAAAATTGCCAAAACAAAAAATTTAATTTGAACTAAGTACTTTTTTTCATTGTAGCCCCCCTTGCTCGTACATGTGAGCGTTCATTTACACTACCACGTCCCGCCAAACTTACAAGTCTCCACTCTTTTCTTTACTGCTTGCCACAATGCACAGATCGCAGATCGCTTGAGCCCAATAGGCGGCTTCAGCCATCTTTCCGCGTTTCGCGGCAAATAGCCACGCACCTTTAGGGCGTGGTTAGTTGTCTGGAAATATCAAAGGGCGTTTTAACGTCCTTATCGGCTCAGGCTTTAGCCATCGGTCTCGTCATCTGAATGTTTTTCAAG
>JAYVOS010000184.1:0-7127 GCA_043757775.1 Chloracidobacterium sp.
GCCCGATTTGACGTGGCCGCTTTTGACCTGGACAATGACGCGTTTTGCTTTGCCCGAATTGTCGTCAACAAAAACCTTTATGCCGTCGATGCCTTTGTCCGATCCTTTCTTGCCCGTTCGCCCGTCGGTCTGTCCCCCAAGCGGTCGTGCCTGTATCAGCGACAAAGCCCAATATTGGAATTGATAACGATCTTCGGTCGCAAGTTTCTGCGCGTCGTGCAGGTCTTCTGGTTCGCCGATGACGCGATAGGTTAGGTCTTGCGGCGTTGCAGGAGTCTTATCAGGCTGTGCCTGTCTATTTGCGGCGAAGCTCTGCTTCGCCGTTTGGTCTCCCTCAACTTCTTCGAGGCTATGCCTCGGATCGGCGGCGTAGCCGCCAGATTCATTAGGAGTACCTTCCAGAAAAGCGGAGCTTTTCCGCTCGGCGAGAGGAGCAACCGCCTTTTTACCGACGGGCAGCATCGACTAGTCCTTAATATAAGGTCGCAGGATATTCAGATTATCGCCGTAGTAAAGTGTATTCATTTGGGTGAAGAAGAATTCACCGAAACTTTAGCATTAACAGCAATTCAGCGCAATGGATGATCGGGTCACTGCCTGTGATAAACCTGCAGCGTGAAGCGGTTCCAGCCTTTTTTGGTTTTTGATTCGACGGCCCAGCTTATGGTGCCGTCTTCGTTTGGCCAGTAAATAAAGCGGGCGGTGCCGGCGGGCATTTGGGCTTCGAAGGCGATGGCCTCAATGTGGATGTCTTCGGCGGTGGTGAGGTGGCCGATGGAGCGTTTGCCGTCCGAGGTGAACGACCAAAATGTCAGCACGCCGTTGTCTTCGCCGTAAACCGCGTGTTCACGGTAGCTTTTGCCGCCGAAATCCCAATCAGCGTCGAGCAATATCCATCCCGTGCCGTGAAACTTACTGAACGTCCGCGTGCATTTCACTATTCCCATCGGCGAATCAGCCTCAGCAACCCAAGTCCCGATCAGCGGCTCAAGCATTCCGAGTTTCCCGCGTCCTTTTTTCCAAAGAGTTTTTTGCTTTGCCATATTGAGAAAAATTTACCACTACCCGTTCTTTGGTGCAAGAGATCTAGTTACCAAAATGTGGCACTCAGCTGCCGCTTATTTGTGACGAATAACGGCAGTTTATACCCGTCGTGGATCGGCGGGATCATTGTGCTTGAGGGAAACTGCGGTATTTACTAAGTTCTTATAAAGGTTGTACTTGTGGAACGCCAATTGAATAGATATTCGGCGTAATACGAGTTTACCCAAGCTCACACACTAAAACTACGGAGACAATTAACCCCTCATGAAAAACCAAAAAGGATTCTCGCTTATCGAGTTATTGATCGTTGTTGTAATTATCGGCATTATCGCGGCTATTGCGATACCAAATCTGCTTGCCGCACGCCGCTCGGCTAACGAAGGCTCAGTAATATCGTCGCTCAGGACGGTACACAGTGCACAGAATACCTATTCGACCACATATGGTAATGGTAACTACGCAGGCGCGGCCGGCGGACTGGATGGAACAGGCCTCACGCAGCTTGGTGCAACCAACCTGCTTGATGCTACCCTGGCCAGCGGCACCAAAAACGGCTACCTTTTCGAAACAGGCACGACAACAAGGTCAGCCAGTATGGCTGCGACCTACTGCACGCGCTCTGCGCCGATTGTTTGGACGGGCGTAACGGCGACGGGAGCACGTTGTTTCGGTGTTGCTACCGATGGTGTGATGATGACCAACACCGCTAATGGAACCGCAAGCGGTTCGAACTGCGGCTGCTCGATCGGCGGCGGTGGAGCATTTGTCGATAGATCTTCGGCTCTACAAAATTAGTAGTCGGTTTGCTTTTTCAATCAGATCTGGGTGGTTGCGGTTTAAGTGTCGCAGCCGCCTTTTTTTGATTTTGGGCGGTAACCTTTTATACTGTAGTTTCGAGCTTTTACTCAATCACACCACTATGGCACACGATCTGTTTAATACACGGCAAACATTCACTACTGGAAACGGCACGGACGGCATATTTTACTCGCTGCCGCAGCTTGCGAAAGAAGGCCTCGGCGACATTTCGCGGCTGCCCGTTTCGATCCGCATCGTTCTCGAATCCATCCTGCGTAATTTTGACGGCGGTAAAAAGGTCGGCGAGGAACATATTAGGCAATTGACCGCGTGGGGAGCGAATGACACCCGAACGAACGAGATACCGTTTGTCGTCGCACGGGTTATTTTGCAGGATTTTACAGGCGTGCCTTTGCTCGTGGATCTCGCGGCGATGCGTTCTGCGGTTCAGCGGATGGGTAAGGACGCCGGCGTGATAGAGCCTCTAGTGCCGGTCGATCTCGTCATCGATCACTCCGTGCAGGTTGATTATGCGGGCAGCGAAGCCGCGTATCAAAAGAACATGGAGATGGAGTTTAAGCGTAACGACCAGCGTTATCGTTTTCTAAAATGGGGAACTCAGGCGTTTAACGGTTTCAGTGTCGTGCCTCCGGGCATCGGCATTGTCCATCAGGTCAATCTCGAATATCTTGCGAAAGGAGTTTTCGAACGCGATGGCGTTTATTTCCCTGATACGCTCGTCGGCACGGATTCGCATACGACGATGATCAACGGGCTCGGCATTGTCGGGTGGGGAGTTGGCGGTATCGAGGCTGAGGCAGGAATGCTTGGGCAGCCCGTCTATTTCCTTACGCCTGACGTTGTCGGCGTCAACCTCACCGGTGAACTGCCGCAAGGTGCGACCGCGACCGATCTTGTGCTGCGGATCACGGAGATGCTTCGCAAGGCGAACGTCGTAGGTAAGTTTGTCGAATTCTTTGGCGAAGGAGCTACCGCTCTCGGAGCGACAGATCGGGCGACAATCGCAAATATGGCTCCCGAATACGGCGCGACGATGGGATTTTTCCCGGTGGACGACAAGACGCTCGATTATTTTCGCAACACCGGCCGAGATCAAGAGCAGATCGACACGATCCGCAATTATTACCAGGCACAGGAAATGTTTGGCATCCCTCGCGAGGGCGAGGTTGATTACACAACCGTTATCGAACTAAATCTTGACACCATCAATCCGTGTGTCGCAGGGCCTAAACGCCCTCAGGATCGTATCGAATTATCTAATCTCGACGACCGCTTTCTCGAATTATTTACCAAATCAGCCGCTGACGGCGGCTACGGTAAAGACGCAGGCGACCTCGAAAAACGTTTTCCAGTCACAATGGGAGCCGCTAATGTCGGCGAGGTCGAGGGCGGCGGTGAGCAGAGCCAAAAATCTATCCCCGAATCAATACACGATACGGTTTCGCCGATAAACACTAATGTAACAACCGAGATCGAGATGATGAATAACCGTCCCACGCCCAGCAGGGTTGATTATTCGGAAGACGATTCTCCGACGGTAAATACGACGGTCGGGAATGGTGATGTGCTTATCGCGGCGATCACATCTTGCACTAATACTTCAAATCCTGCGGTGATGATCGCGGCCGGCATCGTCGCTAAGAAAGCTTCAGAAAAGGGAATGAAAGTTCCGCCTTATGTAAAGACTTCTCTTGCTCCGGGTTCGCGTGTCGTTACGGAGTATCTTGAACGCACCGGGTTACAGCCCTATCTCGACAATATTGGATTTAACCTTGTCGGCTACGGCTGCACGACATGTATTGGCAATTCGGGCCCACTAGATCCCTCGATCGAGGAACAGATCGTCGAACACGATATTATTGCTGCATCGGTTTTATCTGGCAATCGCAACTTTGAGGCTCGCGTCCATCAAAACATTAACGCAAATTTTCTGATGTCGCCGCCGCTCGTTGTTGCATATGCCTTAGCAGGAACGGTCGTCAAGGATGTTTACCTACATCCGATCGGTCAGGATAGCGACGGCCATGATGTTTTTCTCAAAGATATCTGGGCATCACTTGACGAGGTAAAAGAATTGCTACAGACGGCGTTTGATCCGCAAACTTACAAGCGGCTCTATTCAGAATTTGCCGAGCAGAACCCGCTCTGGAATAACATCGCCTCTAGCGTAGGCCAGATCTACGAGTGGGACAGGGAATCGACATACATACAAGAGCCCCCGTTCTTTGAGAACTTCTCGATGGAGACCGGCAGCTTTAGCGACATTCGTGGTGCACGTGCCTTGGCGATATTCGGTGATTCGGTCACGACCGATCATATTTCACCTGCCGGTTCGATCAAGGCAAATTCACCTGCCGGATTGTATTTACAAGAACTAGGGGTCGCACCGCAAGATTTCAACTCTTATGGTTCGCGTCGCGGTAATGACCGCGTTATGTTGCGCGGAACATTTGCCAATGTTCGCATCAAGAATCTGATGGCATCACCCATCGAGGGCGGATTTACTAAGCATCAGCCTGACGGTGAAGATATGTCGATATACGATGCGGCAATGCAGTATAAAGTAGAAAACACACCGCTTGTGATCTTTGCAGGTAAGGAATACGGCACGGGGAGCTCGCGCGACTGGGCTGCCAAAGGAACATCCTTGATGGGCGTTAAGGCTGTCGTGACTGAGTCTTATGAGCGAATCCACCGCTCAAACCTGGTGGGAATGGGCGTGCTCCCGCTGCAATTCAAGGATGGTGAATCGGCAGCTTCTCATGGACTCGACGGCACGGAAACCTTTGACCTAACAGGTTTTGAGAACGTCGATGTTAAACCTTTGCAGGATGTTACGCTCCACATGACAAACAACCAAGGTGAGTCTCGCGACATCATACTCACATTGCGAATTGATACGCCGATTGAGGTGGAATATTACAAGAATGGCGGAATTTTGCCCTATGTTTTACGGCAATTGGTCGCAGACTAAAAATATTTTTATTTTTTTGAGATATTGCGGAATAAATCCGACATGTCGAGGAATTTAGAAGTAGTTATTTTGAATCGATTTTTATTGAAATTTTTACCTAACGGTGATAATTTAGGTTACAAAGGTACGAATGTTATTTCGCCGACCCTCTTCCGGCCTTGATTTGGAGCTTTATATGAGAAAGATCACAGCGGTCGCGTTATTGGTAACTTTTATATGTTCGGCAGTAGTTCCTTCGTTTGCTCAGAGATCAAAGAATGTCTTGCCCGAAGAACTTGACAAAACCCCGTTACAAAAACGGGCTCGACCAAACCGTCCGTTTCCGGTTGTGAAAGGTGATTTTGCTAAGTTTGAAAAGGTCGAAGCTTATTCGGATGGGAACGGGGTGGTCGTTCAATGGCAGATGGTAGAGGAAACCGGAAACGTAGGTTTCGATGTATATCGCGTCAATACAAAAGAGCAGAAACCTGTAAATGACAGCCTGATCTCCGGTTCGTTAGCTGAAATCGGCAAACAGACACTATATGGCAAGAAATATGAATTCTACGATCCGGAAGCCGGTTTAGATTCTGTTTATGTTATCCAAGCAATGGGGCAGGACGGAAGACGAATTTCTTCGGAAACCGTAAGTGTTCAATACAGCTACGATATTGAGGCATCAACCGGACGGTCACGGGAATTGCTCGCCAAAACCTCAAACACTTCTAATGGCAACATCGAGAAGACATCACCTTCACTAGGCGGTCGCGGGACATTCAATTTTAAGAATGTTACGGCTGCAGCAGACCTCGCCACACATCGGTGGGTGGTGTCAAAACCCGGTGCCAAAATCGCGGTGCGTACGGAGGGTATGTATCGTGTCCGGCTTACGGAACTACAGTCGGCTACCAACTTATTTACTAGCGGAAACGTTGCCAATTGGAGGCTTTTCAAAGAAGGCGTTGAACAGGCCATCAACATTGGCAGCGATGCAAACGGGTTATATTTTGAGTTTTACGGGAAAGGGCTTGATATTCCCGAAAGTGACACACGCATTTACTACCTAATAGTAGACACTGTTCCGGGTAAGCGTATGGTCTCGCGAATAGTCAGAGGGCGGCCAATCAATGGACCAGCGACAAATTACGCAGCTGTAACGGAGAAACGCGAAAGAAATACGTATGTTGGGTCGATACTGAATGGAGATGCTGAGAATTGGTGGGGAAGACTTGTTACTAATACACCAACAACAATCTCTGTAAATGTTACCGGTGTTGATTTTTCGGTCACAAACTGCGTCTTCACCCTGAAAATGCAGTCGTATTCGCTGCAAGTTCCGCCAACGGTCGGCATTGCGATTAACGGACACAGCATCGGTAATATATCGGGGCAAAATGACCAACAGCCGTTTTCGGGACAGTTTAGTATTCCAACGAACTACCTAGTCGAAGGGGCCAACAGCGTGCAGTTGACCTCGCAAAACGGAGGTGGTGACTACAGCCTATTTGATTCGATCAAGGTAAATTACTCGCGTCTGTATAAGGCTGATCAAAATAGGATTGCATTTCCGGTTCCCGTCAATCAGCAAGCGATCGTCTCAGGTTTTACGACATCAAACATTCGATTGTTTGATATGACCGTCGAAGGAAGCCCGTCATTTATATCAAATCCTGTTGTTACGCAAAACGGAGCTACTTACAGCGTTCAATCGGTTGCATCACGTATGAGGCTAGCTCCGATTGCTGTTCCGACGTATGCCGTTGAGAATTCCTCGCTGCTCCAGGCTGCGGCTGTGACGGTCAATAATCCATCCAATTATTCTTCGACGCTGCGGAATGTTGACCTAATAATTATCTCGCACTCAGCACCGGATTTTATTGCGGCAGCGAACACATGGGCGGACTATCGTCGAAGTGCGGCAGGTGGCAGCTTTAATGTCGAAGTAGTCGATGTTGCTGACGTAATGGACGAATTTGGCTACGGAACATTTACCGCTGCGGCGATCAATGATTTCCTCCGCTATGCCAACGCTAACTGGGTGCCTCAGGTGGCGGGCCATCAATATGTGCTTCTTCTCGGTGACGCATCGAGAGACCCAAGGAACTATCTTGGGTATGGCCTCAATAATCTCGTCCCTTCGAAAATCGTTACGACTATTTACAATGAAACAGCTAGCGATGACGCATTGGCCGATTTTAATGACGATGGCCTCACTGAAATGTCGATCGGTCGTGTTCCAACTAGAACAGCGGTAAATATTACGACTGTGTTTAACAAATCTGTATCATTCGAGACTCCGTCTAACCAATCT
>JAYVOS010000185.1:0-7121 GCA_043757775.1 Chloracidobacterium sp.
GATCCCGTCCGCAAGGGTTTATGAGGACGAGCATTGTATCGCGTTTAACGACCTCGACCCGCAGGCACCGACGCATATATTGATAATTCCGCGTGAGCATGTCGATTCGCTCGACAAAACGGATAAGGCTCAGTCGGAGATGCTAGGACATTTACTTTGGGCGGCCGCAGAGATCGCTCGTGAGCGAAAGTTTTCGGACGATGGCTATCGCGCCTTAATTAATACGAACTCCGACGGCGGCCAGACCGTATTTCATCTACATGTGCATCTGCTGGCAGGTCGCCAGTTCACATTTCCGCCAGGCTAAAGATCAAATATCGATCTATAAGATCTTATGAGACAAGTTTTTATAATTGTTGTCATTGCTGTGTTTGTCGCGTTGGGCACCGGTTGTCCCCGCAAGGCTGCCAATACAGAAAATAACTCGAATGCGGCAGCGGCTTCGCAATTTGATAACATCACCGACCCTGATGCAGCGTTAGCCGAAGGCAACAGGCTGCTCGATGAAAATCAGACTGAGCTAGCCATCCAAGCGTTTCATCAAGCCGTAAAGCTCAACCCTGAGCTTGCCGAGGCTCATTTCCAACTCGGTATCGCCTATGCCTTGCTCGAACTTCAATATGAGCAGAGCGGCACCGTCGATCCTGATAATCCTGACGCGAGAGTTAAAACGAGATCGCAAAAGGCATTTAAAAAAGCGCTTGAAACTTATAAAAAATGGCTCGCTGCTAACCCTAACGATGACACGGGTCATTACAATCTCGCCCGAACCTACAGCAAACTTGGCAAAGACGACGAGGCCGAAAAGCAATTTAGACAGGCCGTTAACTTAAAACCTGAGGATACCGAATATCAGACCGAACTCGGCAATATCCTGATCAAACTTGCACAATATGGCGAAGCTATCGCTCCGCTTAAAAAGGCTATAGAGATCGATCCGACCAATGAACGTGCCGCAGGCCTGCTCGAAGACGCCGAAGCCGGACGCCAGCGGATCAATTACACCAGCCTGCCAAAAAATGCCAATCAGTCCGGGGCAGGTTCTAATTCAAACGCCAATGTGAGTGTGAATTCAAACTCCAATTCGGCTCCGAAACCACCCGAGGGGAACACCGTCAAACAACCGCCGCCGGCAAATAAAGGCGCTAAACCTGAGGTCAAAAGAGAAAAAACTGAGATCAGAGGCAAAAAGGGCTGATACAAACTGACACACCCTACAGAGGCATAAAAATACACATCTTGCTGCGGCAGTGTGTCAACTTGACATTCTTTCCTGCAAATATCAAATTAGCTTACGGCCTGCATTATTTGGCCGCTGATTTATGAAGACTGAGCTTGTCCAGACGCCGACGCTTTCGCTCGAACGCAAGATCAGCATGCACGAGGCACGCGAATCGATCATCGACCGGCTCGCCCGCGATCTGCCGACCAGTATTAACCTTGAGCGTTTTCTGAACGTGGTGGTATCTGAGATCGGCCGTATGCTGCACGCTGACCGCTGCGATCTGCTGCAGCTTTCCGAAGGCAAAGATCTCATCATTAGCCACGAATGGCGCAAAGACAAAACCGTTCCGAAAAGCCAAGGCACGACCATTCCATTTGATGCGTCAAAACTCGCCGAGCGATTTGACGTTACCAAACCGATCCGCATCAACGACATCTCAAAAACTAAGAATGAGACGCTCAAGTTTTTTGCAAAAGCCCTCGATACACGATCACTGCTGATAATCCCGATCATGCAAAATGACAAGGTTTTGGGTTTGCTGGGTCTGCATGACACCCACGAGGCCCGTGAGTGGCTTGACGAAGAGGTCGCATTTCTCGAATCGATCGCCCGCCAGATGGCTATTGGCTACCAATATACGAACATGTATGTCGCCCAAAAGCAGGAGTCCAAGCGGACTAACGCCCTGCTCGAGATCGCAAACACGCTGAACTCGCATTCGGATTTCAAAGAGGTTTCCGAACGGGTTGTCGAACGCGCCATCGGCCTCGTAGGTGCCGATTACGGTGCTCTTGGCGTAATAGATCAGACTGGGTTGCGGATATCGCTCGAAACTTTCAAATCCGCCGAGGGCATCAAGCTCGGCAAAATGCTCAAACTTATCGAGCATTACAACAAATCGCTACCGATCGACTCGTTTGCGGCGTTGGGCGATCTGCTGCGCGACGGCAAAACGCTGCAACTAGCTGACTCGCAGCTACCTTTTGCGATACGCCTGTTTTTTAATACGCAGCTACGTGGAAAGGCGGCTTTGGTTGCTCCGGTTCACGTCGCAGGCAAAGCTTTTGGGCTGCTAGGATTTGTTTGGAGCAAGGAAAGCAAGTTTGAGGATCACGACATCGCCTTGATCGAAGGCATCGCCGACCAGATCGGAACCGCTCTCGAACGCGATCAACTCTCGACCGAGGTGATGCGGCTCAAGAGCGAACTCCACCAACGACAGAGTGAGCTTGTCGGTCAGGCACCCGCAATAGCCCGAGCCATAGAGCTGGGGTTGAACGTCGCCGATACGAACACGACCGTTCTTGTGCTCGGCGAATCCGGCACCGGGAAAGAGCTTATAGCTAATCTTATCCATTATAATTCGGGACGCGAGGGGAAACCTTTCGTCAAGATCAATTGCGGTGCGATACCTGAAACACTGCTCGAATCAGAGCTTTTCGGACACGAAAAAGGAGCATTCACCGACGCGAGAAACCAGCGTCAGGGCCGATTCGAAGAGGCTAACGGCGGGACGCTGTTTTTAGACGAAATTGGCGAAATGTCCTTGCAGGCACAGGTTAAGCTATTGCGTGTGCTGCAGGACGGTGAATTTACACGCATCGGCGGCAAGCATGTGGTCAAGACGGACGTTCGCGTCATCGCGGCCACCAATTCCGACCTCGAAACTGCCGTGGACGAGGGAACTTTCCGCAAAGATCTCTATTATCGACTATCAGTATTTCCTATTACTCTGCCTCCTCTGCGTGAGCGTGCGGAGGATGTCAATTTACTGGTTTTTCATTTTCTCGAAAGTTACAAATCGAAATCGGGTCGTTTTGTTTCGGGCATTTCCAAGGAAGCATTGCGAGCTCTCGTGAATTACGACTGGCCCGGCAACGTCCGCGAGCTTGAAAATGCTATCGAGCGTGCTGTAATTATTGCATCCGGACGTCAGATAGAGCTTTATGATCTACCCGAAGCAATTAGCCGCACCGCGTCTGAGGCGTTTGCACACGCTCGTCAGGAACGCGCAACCGCTGCCGGAGAGGGCCGCGCGATCGGTATCGAGATCGAGCTGCCGTCTGCTATGGACGAGATCGAAAAGCAGGTCATCGAGGCGACAATGGATTACACAAACGGCGATAAGTCGCGAGCGGCTCGCCTGCTAAATATAGGCCGCAAAACGCTTTACCGAAAACTGGAGCAATTCGAAGCAGAAGTAAAATAGCTGTCTGCAGTTACACACAGGGAGATTCAAGATGGCCGGAACACTTATTCCATGGCTCGCATTTTTTTTATTTCTCTTTCTACTCGCCGCGTCAATATTTGCTGAAGTTAAGTGGCTCGTCCGCAAAGGCTGGGCTACGTCGGGCAAGGCCACCGGCTTTGTCATTACTACTGATCTGCTGGGGTTTTGTATCATCGGAATAGTTGCTCTTACGGCCATTTTGGGGATGTTTATGATGGTAATGGGACCGGCTGGCAGGGGCAGCAATATTCCGGAGGCAGCATATATTGTCGTCACGGCGGCCACTGTCATTGTAGTGCCGATCATCTTCCTTTTTCTGAAACGTATTTTCCTCGCGATATTTAAGATCGGGACAGGCCAGAGTCTCTGGCTATATTCGCTGGTGACTTCGATCGTAATTTTAGTCGCCGTTCTGGTTCCGCCGCCACTTCTGCTTTATTTGGTCGTGACGCTATGGAAACTATAGTCGGCACTGCCGGACATATCGATCACGGCAAGACCGCTCTCGTAAAAGCCCTGACCGGTACTGATACTGATCGCCTGCCCGAAGAAAAACTTAGGGGAATAACGGTCGATCTTGGCTTTGCGGAGATGACCATCGGCGGCGATCATTTCGGCTTTGTCGATGTACCGGGGCACGAAAAATTTGTCAAAAATATGCTCACGGGTGCGAGTGGGATCGATATTGTCATGCTCGTCATCTCTGCCGACGAAGGCGTGATGCCGCAGACACGCGAACATTTTGACATCTGCCGACTGCTGGGCGTTAAAGCCGGTATCATCGCCCTCACAAAAACCGATCTCGTCGATGACGAAACTCTCGAACTCGCAAAACTCGATGCCGCAGATCTCGTCGCCGGATCGTTTTTAGAAAACACACCCGTTGTCGCCGTTAGCTCACAAATCGGCGAAGGCATAAGTGAATTGAAAGAATCGCTTATTCAAACCGCGCGTCAAATTCCGGTTCGGGTGAACCGGTTTATTACACGTCTGCCGATCGACCGCAGCTTTTCGATGAAAGGATTCGGAGCGGTCGTAACAGGGACGCTCGTTTCGGGCGGGATCAACGAAGGTGACGAACTGGAGTTGTTTCCGTATAGCAAGCGGGTGCGTGTTCGCGGATTACAAACGCATGGCCGGTCAGTCAAGACCGTAAATTCAGGGCAGCGAACGGCGGTCAATCTTGGCGGTATCGACTACACGGAAATCGATCGCGGGATGACACTCGCAGAGCCCGACACGTTGCGGCTTACACAGATCATCGATGTCGTAGCTGAAGTATTGGCGAATACCGCAAAACCCCTCAGGTCCCGTCAACGTGTGCATCTACACATCGGCACGGCTGAGATATTGGCACGCATTTACATTCTAAATGACGCAAATGAGGTAGCTGCGGGCGAAAGCGGGTATGCTCAGATCAGGCTTGAGATGCCGGTAATTGCAGTTCCGGGTGAGCGATTTATCATCCGCAGCTATTCGCCGCAAGTGACCATCGCGGGCGGGATCGTCATTGATACGTTCGCCACGAAACATCGCCGAAAGGAATTTGCCGATGTCTGCCGGCATCTTACAAACCTCATTGATTCCAACGGAAACGATGCCAAAACGGTGAACCTATTATTAGATGCCGCCGGAAAATACGGTCTTAGTTTTGCGGACCTACAAGCCCGAACAGGCCTGCGTAGCGAAATTCTGAGATCAGCGATCGCGGTAAATACTGCTTCGAAAGCATGCATCGACGCTAGCGGTATTTATATTAACTCCGATGTTTTTGCAGAACTCAGTTCATCAACGCAGACTGCGATCCAAACTTTTCACAAACGTGAACCTCTCTCCAAAGGAATTTCCCGCGAAGCATTGCGCGAAACTGTCTTCTCGTACGTGTCTGATGAGGTTTTCCGAACAGTATTGTCTTCGCTGGAAACTACGGGATTGATTGTTTCCAATAATGAAACAATTCGTCTCTCAGCACACAAAACCGATCTTTCGCCTGCCGAAACCGAGTTTACGGACAAGATCCGCTCGATCTACAGCACCGCTGGCCTCAATGTACCAAAGCTCGACGAAGTTTTGGCAAATTCGCAATTCACACCTCAACATGCGAGGAAACTTTTTCAGACGTTTATCGACACAGGAGAAATTGTTAAAGTTAGCGAAGAGTTTTATTTTGAGCGAACTGTCATCGAGCGGTTGATAAATATGGTTCGCGAATATGCCTCGACAATCGCTGACCGCACGATCGATGTCGCAAAATTTAAAGATCTTGCGGGCGTTTCGCGCAAATACGCGATCCCGCTGATAGAATATTTTGACCGGCAGAAAATAACGCAGCGTGTCGGCGAAAAGCGCATTATCCTAAAATGAGAAAATTTCTTACAGCACGTTGGCAAGACCTGATAATGGCCAATTACGCGGTCGATCCGTCGCTGCTTGCGTCACATTTGCCGCAGGGCACGGAGCTAGATTTGCATGACGGGAAATGCTTTGTCAGCCTCGTCGGATTTATGTTTCTCGACACGCGTGTTTTGGGTCTGTCGATCCCGTTTCACGTCAATTTCGAAGAGGTTAATCTGCGTTATTACGTCAAACGCGAAACCGAAGGCGAGACGCGTCGTGCCGTTTGTTTTATCAAAGAGATCGTTCCGCGTTTTGCCATCGCGACCGTCGCGAGGGTCATGTATGGCGAGCCTTACGAATGCAGGTCGATGGATCATACCAGGACGGCGACAAACGTAGGTTACACTTGGGAACGCCAAGGCCACAAAAACAATCTAGAGGTTGAGATCGACGAGAGTGTCGGCGTGCCTGACGCGGGCTCGCACGGCGAATTTATCATCGAACATTATTGGGGCTACACAACGCGAGGCAGCGGCCGCATTGACGAATATAAGGTCGAGCATCCAAAATGGGAGCTATTTTCTACGAAGAACGAGCAGATCAAAGTCGATTTCGGAAATACTTACGGTGACGAATTTGCATTTCTAAACGACGAGAAACCGCACTCGATCTTGCTTGCAAAGGGCTCAGAAGTTGCGGTTTATAAGGGAAAGCGTATTTCGGTCTAACCTTTTTCTTTCCTTTGCGTTCTTTGCGACTTCGCGTTAAAAATTTCTTATGATCATCGGCATAGTCGCTATCGCTAAAAACTACGCTATCGGCAAGGACGGTAAACTGCCTTGGCACTACACGGCTGACCTTAAGTTTTTCAAAGAAACGACGACCGGAAACGCCGTTGTGATGGGTGCGAATACCTGGCGATCGATCGGAAAGCCATTGCCAAATAGGCTCAATATCGTCCTGAGCGGCTCAAGCAGCGTAACGCCGCCCGAATCGGTAATGCGGCTTTCCGACAAAGACGAGATACTCGATCTGGCAAAATATCTCAATCGCGATGTGTATATTATTGGTGGCTCTAAAACCTACGCCGAGTTTGCCGATGAGATAGAAAAATGGATCGTGACCGAGATTCCTGTAAGCGTCGAAGACGCCGATACATTTATGCCGACTGATTTCCTCGACGGATTCGAGCTCGAAGAAACTCGTGACCTAGGCGACGATCTGCGTGTAAAAATACTGCATCGGGCCTGAAATTGGTGTAAGATAATCGCAAATCCGTGAGCGGGAGAAAAACTTTATGATGGGCGGCAGAACTTGGGACGAATGGAT
>JAYVOS010000186.1:0-7102 GCA_043757775.1 Chloracidobacterium sp.
AAAACAACACATTTTTCACCCGATCAAGCCCTGTTTACGGCATTTGACGAAATCCGTCTCCTGCAAACACAACCCCGCCCGCCTGTGCTAACATCCAAATAAAAGAACGGGGTCAGGCACTGCGATTGTCGGCACGGCTAGTCTTTTCCTAATAATTCATAAAGGGTGAAGCAAGAAGGAATTAACGGTTTTCGGCTCAATAGCGATCCCTTAGAGACTCTCTTTAAAATGCTGATGACGCAGATAGGGAATAATTGCTATCTGCGTCATCTTAATTTTTGAGCTGGCCAACCTACCAGACCCTAACGCGGGAGTCGGGTGCGAGGTAGAATTTTTTGCCGGGCCCGACATTAAATGCTGTGTACCATGCGTCGATATTCCGTACTGTATAAGCACGCAAGCGGTCGGGCGAGTGGCCGTCGGTCGTGATGACGCCCCCCGCAGCGTCTGGTCACGCATCTTGGCGCGGTGTGCCTGGCCGTAGGCGATGTTACGCATAATATCTCCTGTAGATTTGTTTAGACTTTTTTGTTTATACGCATGAAACGCAGTGCGGTTTCGGTTTGTCTACGCTTTTTCTGCAACGCCGTTGTATGATAATCGTTCTAAATAGTAGGGACGGCGAATGGCCGAACCGTGGGAGGTTATTATGAAAATACTATTTTTGACAGCGGTCTTAACACTTGGTCTTGGCGGGCTTTTCTCAGCGAACGCTGCGGAGCCCGAAACGCTGGTGGTAAATGTCGGCCAACAGAAAACTAGCGTCCGCGGCAAGATCAAAGTAAAAGTCGTCGAGGTTGCCGAAGATTCACGTTGTCCGGTTGGTACGACTTGCGTATGGGCCGGAAATGCTAAGATCAAGATCACACTCGCGAAAGGCAAGAAAGCCGCAAAAACATTCGAACTAAATTCAACGCTAGATCCGCGTGTAATAGTTTTCGAAGGCTATGATATCCGCTTTGTTGATCTAAGCCCTCGTCCGGGCGAACAGGTCAAACGCCGAGCATTTGATCCTTGCGTAACATTTTCCATCACAAAACACGTCAAATAGAAACCGTCATCGGGGAATGCCACCGGACAGATACATCATCAAAAGCAGCAGTATAAAATACGGCACAAGAACGGCGGCTCCGGGATAATCTTTTGCAACTCGCTGGCCTAGGAATAGGCCTGTAACTGCTAATGCTCCCAGTATTGACGCGTAAAATATCAAAACGAGCGAACCCGTCAGGAGAAAATAGATAATTCCAGCGAGGCTCAAGAAACCCGTGGCGAGCTCGAGCACTGTGATCTTTGCCAGCATCAGCGGAACCATTCCGCTCATGAAAGTTTTCGCAAAATGCCCCTTGAGCCACTCGACATTTCCTTTCCAGTCAAAAACCTTATCGAGCCCCGACTGGATGAACAATATGCTCACCAGCAAGGCGGCGAATAAGGCAGGAAGATTTTTTAGTGCGTCTTCGATGTGCATAGTGTGTTGAGTATTAAGCCCTTACTTACGTGCGGGCTTCTGCATTAAGGCCTCGATCTCGTCCGGGTCTTTCGGCACTTTGCCCGTTAGATTAAGATTGCCGTCAGCGGTAACGAGTACATCGTCTTCGATACGGATGCCGATGCCGCGATATTTTGCCGGAGCCGATTTATCATCAGGCGGGATGTACAGGCCCGGTTCGACGGTCAGCACCATGCCCGGAGCATAAGGCTTCGATTTCTTTGCCTGCTGATCCACGAAATAGCGTCCGGCGTCGTGCACGTCGAGACCTAGCCAATGGCCGACTCCGTGCATGTAGTATTTCAGATACGCCTTCTTTTTGATCAGATCCTTGGTCTTACCTTTGAGCAGGCCGAGCTTTTTCATGCCCTCGGTAAGCAGCTCGATCGAATATTCTTGACGCTGCTGATGAGTATTACCCACGACGGTGAAATCGATGCATTGTCGCTGAACATCGAGCACCACATCGTAAACCTCACGTTGAGCCTTGCTGTATTTGCCGTTGACGGGGAATGTTCGTGTAATGTCGGACGCGTAACCTTCGTATTCGGCACCTGCGTCGATCAGTATCAGATCGCCGTCTTTGAGCGGCATATTGTTTTCGACGTAGTGCAGGATGGTCGCATTATCGCCGCCGCCGATGATCGAATTGTATGCGACACCGCTCGCACCTTTGTCACGCATATAAGCTTCCATTAGGGATTCGACTTGGCCCTCGTTCATTCCAGGGCGGACCTTTTTCATAGCCAGAACATGAGCTTCGCCGGCGATGTCTGCGGCACGCTGCATCAGAGCGACCTCCTTGTCATTTTTATGAAGACGCATTTCGCCGGTGATGAGCGTTGGGTCTTTGATGGTGTGCGGCGGATACGCGGTCTTGAGACGGCGTTGGCGCTGGTTGGATAAATAGCCTAGTATTTGCTGGTCAAGAGCCGTATCGACCGAAAAACGGTAATACAACACATCGTGGCCGTCGAGCATTTTGGCGAGATCGGCTGGAAATTTATCTATCGGAGCAGCACGGTCGGCTTTGAAATTTTTCACTGCACCCTCGACGCCCTGACGGCGGCCGTACCAGGTTTCCATCAGCGGATCGCGCGGACGGACATACAAAGTAAAGGGCTTTTTCGACGATGGGTCGATCACGGCAATCGCGTCCGGTTCGGGAAATCCCGTCAAATACCAAAAATCAGGGTCTTGGTGAAACTTGAACTCGGTATCATAGCTGCGCGTGGCCTCGTGAGATGCCGGAATGATTGCGATCGAATTCGGATCCATCGCTTCGATAAACTTTTTTAATTGTGCTCGCATAATGAAGAAAGTTTAACCCATCGACCGTTTGGTGCAAAGGGAAGTTAAACAAGATAGATAGGATGAACGTGATAAAAGAAAAACTAAAAAACCTGTCTATCTTGTCTTCCCTGATTAAAATTGCAAATTTAGTATTTATTAGACGTTCATAGATAGCAGATTACTGTTATAATTCATCAAAATTTTGCTCAAAAAAGGAGACATCACAATGAAACGAATACTTTGCTTTACATCGCTAATTCTCTTGTTGGCTACAGCCGCATTTGCTGACGTTCCGCGTCCCGACCCGACCAAGACGCCGAAACAGGTAAAAGGCATCGATACGACGCTGACGATCCGTCTGGATCGCACCGCCAAAGACGCGAAGCTCATCATCCCGAAATCGCAGATCAAGCAGCTCCGTGCCCAGCTCGAACAGCTCGATAACGACTCTGACAACACGGCTGCAGTGACCGCTCCAAACAGTTTTTTGCGGACCCAAACGATAGTCAGCGGAGCGTTTTTGAGCCTCGCTCTCGTATTCGGTGGCATGTGGTTTGCCCGCTCCGGAAAGACGATGACCAAGACGGGCAAGACGCTGGTCATTTTTGCTGTCTTAGCAGGTATTGGTTCGGCGGCGACATTTGTTTATGCTAACGCGGGTCCGCCGTCTGAGGCACGCAGCATAACGGGCAAAATGTTTTCGCAATCCATCCATTACATGAATTACGGTACCGGCAAGATCAGGATTGAGACAAAAGAAGATAGCAACTCGGTCGAGCTGATCGTTCCAAATCCTGACGATAAGCCAAAATCTGACGAAGAATAGTTTTAGAAACACTCAAAGTTCAAAGGAGAAAATAATGAAAAAGATCATATGCTTGATGGTTGTGCTGTTGGTTGCGACGGTTGCAATGTTTGCTGACATCGCACGACCCGGCAAACCGTCAAATCCCGTTCCGAAGCCCGGTTCGAATACCAGTTCGGGACTGACTATTCACTTCGACTCGAATATAAAGCAGCCGACGCTGAGGATCCCTAAATCTACGCTCAAGTACCTTCGTGCTCAAAACGAAACTGGCGAAGGCGAACAGGACAACACCGCAGCCGTCACTGCTCCGAGTAACTTTTCACGAACGCAGGCGATGGTCAGCGGAATATTTTTGAGTCTCGCCCTCGTTTTCGGCGGCATGTGGTTTGTCCGTTCGGGCAAGGCAGCTTCGAAAGAAGGAAAAGCTCTCGTCATCCTCGCGGTTCTTGCGGGTATCGGTTCGGCGGCGACATTTGTTTATGCTGACATCGCTCCGCCCCCTGCGGTTCGTATTACGAGCAAAGTATTTGACCAAAATGAGATCGGATATGGCCAGCTTTCATCGCCGCTCGTTAGGGTCGAATCTTCGAACGGCAGCGATATTGAGCTGTACGTTCCCGTTGAGAAGGACAAACCGGCGGCAAATACTAACAAATAGTGAAAAGGTGAAAAAGTGTATGAGGGGATAGGCGGTCGCTATTTCCTAAAACTTTTTCACATTTTCACTTTTAACCTTTCTTTATGCAGGAGATTCGAACGGCACGAATTGAGGTCACGAACGCCCATTACTTTTTGATGGCGTTCGTGGCTTCGTGTGCGGTTGCTGCGGGAATGATCGGCAGTTTTCCGCTGCAAGCGTCGATAGCAACGATCTTTCTGTTTGCGGGCGTCCATAATTTCATGGAGTTTCGCTACTTTGCTGCGAGAATGCCTCTGCGTTGGGGACGTTCGAGGCTTTTTTACTCGGTCGGCATCGGCGGTGTTATTGTGCTCGCGGGGGCATATCTGACGCTGTATTTCGCAAGCGGCAACTGGCTGTGGAGCCTCGATAGTTGGGCGATATTTTCGGCTGTGTGGAACACGGCGTTTGTCCTGTGGCTCGGTCTGCTGTTTTATCTTCGCGGTAAACAACGGCCAAAAAGCGACTGGGCGTGGGCGTTTCCCATAGTATTTTTGCTCGCAGCACTCGCGTGGGTTGTACCGCAATATTGGAGCCTGTCGCTCGTTTACATTCATCCATTTATCGCGATGTGGTTTTTGGAGCGGCAGATCAGACGCACTAAGCCAGAATGGCTGCGAGCATATCAGTATGCACTTGCGTCGATACCGGTATTCGTATTGGGATTGTGGGTTGCGTTCGCCAGGCAGCCGAATCTGTCCGAAGAAACAAACCTCTTTTGGCGAATCACGCAGCACGCGGGCAGTCAGATATTGCCGGGTATTTCGAGCCATTTTTTAGTCGCGACGCACGTCTTTCTCGAATCGATCCACTACGCTGTCTGGATCGTAATGATACCGCTGATCGACCGCCGAGCGATCCCGTGGAAACTTAGGGAAATACCTTTGTTTGCTAATACCAAAGGTTTTCCAAAGCTTGTCGGTGTAGCACTGGTCATAAGTCTCGCGATTGTCGCGGCACTATGGAGCGGATTTGTAATCGATTACACAACCACACGAGATGTGTATTTTGCATTTGCGATCGCCCACGTAATGGCGGAGTTTCCGTTTCTGATAAAGATGCTTTGAACAATTGATAACGGATAATTGACAATGAAAGATCAAAATCCTATCCCATGAGTTATCCGTTATCCGTTATCCGTTATCCGTTGATCTATGTTTTTATTCGACGAAGTAGATTTTGTTCAAACCCAGAGCCTGCCGCTGAGCGATCTATGGCGGTTTTTGCCCATTGGGTATCTATTTACGATCCTGATCGAGACGCCTGTTTTGCTTGTCGGCCTCCCGCCTAAAGTTTCCCTCAAACAAAAGCTGTGGTGCGGCGTGTGGCTCACGGCCTGCACATATCCGATAGTCATTCTCGTGCTGCCTGCTGTCTTTTTTGGCCAATCACGCGCATTGTATTTATTTGTCGCGGAGACGTTCGCTCCGGTCGCCGAATGTGCTTTATTTTGGCTCGCCTTTCGTAACAAAAACCTGCTCGAAACCGCTGATTGGATCCGTTGCCTGATCGCAATTGTATTGGCTAATCTCGCATCATTCGGTATCGGCGAGATAATGAATGCATATAATTGGTTTGGAATTTTTTAGCCACGAATTACACGAATAACACGAATTAAAGAGCATACGATTCTGAAGATTGTTGATAAACCCAAACATCTCAGGAATAATGAACTCTTATTCGTGCCATTCGTGTTTATTCGTGGCTAATATCTTATGGACCTTCGCATTACAGAGATATTTCTTTCGATCCAGGGCGAATCGTCGCACGCCGGACGACCGTGTGCGTTCGTGCGGCTGACGGGCTGCCCGATGCGCTGCGTTTGGTGTGATAGCGAATACACATTTACCGGCGGCGAGCACATTTCATTTGAAGATATTTTCGCCAAACTCGAAGAATACGGCTGCAACCTTGTCGAGGTCACGGGCGGCGAACCGCTTGCTCAAAAAAACGTTTTTCCATTTATCACAGAGCTTTGCGAACGCGGTTACGAGGTCCTGATCGAGACAGGAGGATTCGTCTCTACAGCCGAGGTCGATCCGCGAGCAAAGATAATTCTCGACATAAAATGTCCCGCATCCGGCGAAGCCGAGCGTAATCACTGGCCCAATCTGAAGCGTCTGCGTACCGACAAAGACGAGGTGAAATTTGTGATCGCAAATATGGCCGATTGGGAGTTTGCAAAAGAGACGATCGCAAAATACAATCTTGTGACCCGCACGAAAGAGATATTGATCTCGCCGGTCCACGGCATCGAAAACCTTGCCGAGATCGCCGAAGCCATTGCTCAAAGCGGCCTGAAAGTCAGGTTAAATCTGCAATTGCATAAATATATCTGGGGCCCTGACGCTCGCGGCGTCTAAAGCGGAGGAATCCGATTATGAAATTGAATCTACAGATAGCCATTATTCTATTGTTTAGTTCGGCCATCGTTTTTGGTCAGAATTCGACACCTGCGGCAACGCCTATAGCAAGTACGCTCGATAACCGCATACAGTCCACCCTTGTGGGTTTCGAAGGCAAAGCGTGGATCTATGCTAAAAACCTAGACACAGGAAAAGAATATGGTTTGCGGCCAGATGAACCCACTCGCACTGCCAGCACCATAAAACTCGCGATCATGGCCGAAACCTTTAGGCAGGTCGAGCAGGGAAAGATTAAATGGACTGACGAGATCGTACTTTCAAAAGAGAAAAAAGTCGGCGGTTCCGGTGTGTTATCGGAGCTGTCGGACAATACAAAGATCGACCTCAAGTCTGCACTCAATTTTATGATCGTTGTCTCCGACAATACGGGCACAAATCTGGTTATTGATAAGGTTGGGGCTGAC
>JAYVOS010000187.1:0-26414 GCA_043757775.1 Chloracidobacterium sp.
TGATGCTCCTTTTGATTGCAGTTAAAAGATGCGTCAAATCTACTTCAACTTACCCCTCCTGCAAAACTTCAAAAGTTGCACTTATTGTATGAATTCAAGGTAGCGTATGTTGCAAAGACTGTCAAATGTATTATCTTTGAAATTCCATGTCAAGTTTTTTTCGTCCTAAAAATACACTGAGTAAAGCAATGATCAGTTTTTTCGGTGCGATGAGTGAATGCATTAAAATGCGATGGCAGGCTATTTACAAACCCTCGGTGATGTCATTATCTGGGTGGTTTGAAACAAGTTTGCCGCCAGTTAATGTAAATAAGGCTGTCCTTGACCCTAAAAACGCGCGCGTGATACTCTTATATCTTTTGAGCGAAAGGCGCTTTTTGCCCTGTTTACACCGTAGCAACGGTAGAGTTTGAATATGCACATGCTGGCATTTGCCGAGTCGATCCAACTTTTTCCGGACGGCACGATATTTATACATATAGCTTTGATCCTGTTGATGATCTGGATCCTAAACCGAACTTTGTTTAGGCCGATCAACTCGATCATAGAGTCGCGCGAAAAGAACAAAGGCGGATTTTCGAGCGAGGCCGAAAAAATCCTGTCCGAGGTCGGTCAAAAAGAATCGAAATACACGGCTGAGTTGCTCGACACGCGTTCGAAAAGCTACGAGCTGATCGAAAAAGAGCAGAAAAAAGCGACTGCCGCACGCGAGCAAAAGCTTGCTGATGCTAAGGCGGAAACGGCCGCGAGTTTTGACAACGGCAAAGCTGAGCTTGATAAACAGGCATCGGATGCCCGTGCCGCTATCGACGTGCACGCAGAAAAGCTGGCTGATAAGATCGCCGCAAGTATATTGAAAGGCTAAGTTTTTATGTTGGTTTTTATCACAACCTTTACTCTCTTTCTGGCGGAAACTGCACACGCGCCTGAAAGCGGATTTACCAAGTTTTACAACGAATACCTAAATATTCCCGGTTTCGAGGCTTGGAAATTTATCAATCTAGCGGTCTTTATTTCGATAATGGTTTACGTTTTGAAAAAGCCGCTTGGTGAGGCCTTTAAAGCAAAACGCGAAGAAGTCCGTGCCGAATTGATTAAGGCCGAAGCCGATAAACAGGCCGCTTTGTCTAAGTTGACCGCGGCCGAAGCAAAGCTTTCGCAGCTTGAGACCGAAAAAGAAACAATTCTTCAAAAAGCTAAGGACGAAGCCGCATTTGAGAAAAAGCGTCTCGCTGACGCTACCAAGCTCGATGTCGAGCGTCTGCGTCAGCAAGCCGACGCCGAGCTTGCACGCCTCAGCGGCCAGACACATTCGGAGCTTCGCCGTCTTTCGGCTGAAACGAGCATTATGCTTGCCGAGCAAAAGCTACGGGCACAGATCGATGGTGTGGCGGACGCAAAACTTGTCAAAGGCAGCATTAGCGAGATCGGAGGGCTGAACTAATATGAGCAGAGAGACCATCGCCCGACGCTATTCAGCCGCACTAGCCGATGTCGTTTTACAGTCCGGCGAGACCGAGACAGTTAAGACAGAGCTTGCGGGCTGGACAGAGCTTTTTTACGAAAGCCAGGAACTACAGACGGTTTTCAGCAACCCTTCGATCCAGCAGGCAAGCAAAGAGAAAGTGCTCGAAAGCCTGATCGCGAAGGTAAAACCATCAAAAGCGACGGGAAATTTCCTGCGTGTGCTGCTGCAAAACGGTCGCCTAACCGAGATTGGCGAGATCAACGAACGTTTCGATTCAGTTCTACAGGAACGCAGCGGCGTTGTCGCGGCTGAGATCACATCGGCCCGCGAATTACCGGAAATCGAACGCAACGAATTCAAAGCAAATCTTGAAAAAATGACCGGCAAACAGGTCATTATAAATTACTCAATAAATACAGATATTATCGGCGGAGTAGTTACACGGATCGGTTCGACCGTGTATGACAGCTCAGTCCGAACGAAATTAGAGAATCTAAAAGAACAGTTAGTTAACGGATAATCATGGAATCAATTAAAGCCAACGAAATAAACGAGATAATTCGTGCCCAGATCGAAAATTTTGACGCCAGCATGACGGTGGACGAAGTCGGCACGGTCATTAAGGTCGGCGATGGTATCGCTGAAATTTACGGCCTCGAAAAGGTCATGGCCGGTGAGCTGCTCGAATTCCCATACGGTGTTCGCGGCCTCGCACTCAACCTAGAGGAAGACAAGGTCGGATGCGTTTTGTTCGGCGATTTTCAAAAGATTAAGGAGGGCGACGAAGCCAAGCGTACGAAGCGGATCATGAGCGTGCCCGTCGGCGACGCGATGGTCGGACGTGTGGTGGACGCTCTCGGAAATCCGATCGACGGCAAAGGCGAGATCATTACTGATACGTACCGGTCGGTCGAGCAGATCGCCCCCGGGATCATTGACCGTCAGCCGGTGAAAGAACCAATGCAGACGGGTCTAAAGGCTATCGACGCGATGGTTCCTATCGGCCGCGGACAGCGTGAGCTGATCATTGGCGACCGCCAGACAGGTAAAACGGCTGTCGCTATCGACGCGATCATCAACCAAAAAGGCAAAGATGTTATCTGCATCTACGTCGCTATCGGCCAGAAAGCATCGACCGTTGCTCAGGTTCGTCAAAAGCTCGAGGAATTTGGTGCGATGGACTACACGATCATCGTAAACGCTTCGGCTTCGGATCCGGCGGCTATGCAATTTTTGGCCCCGTATTCGGGATGCGCGATGGGCGAATATTTCCGTGACAATGGCCGCCACGCTCTGACGATCTACGACGATCTGTCTAAACAGGCTGCTGCGTATCGCGAGATTTCTTTGCTTTTGAGACGTCCTCCGGGTCGTGAGGCATACCCCGGCGACGTTTTCTACTTACATTCACGCCTGCTCGAACGTGCGGCAAAAATGTCAGATGCTCGCGGCGGCGGTTCATTGACGTCACTGCCGATCATTGAGACACAAGCCGGCGATATCTCGGCATACATTCCGACTAACGTGATCTCGATCACCGACGGACAGATATTCCTCGAGTCCGACTTGTTCAACTCAGGCGTGCGACCTGCTATCAACGTAGGCAACTCAGTTTCCCGTGTGGGCGGTGCAGCTCAGATCAAAGCTATGAAGCAGGTCGCCGGAACGCTGCGTATCGATCTCGCTCAATATCGCGAGCTGGCAGCTTTCGCACAGTTTGGCTCCGACCTCGATAAATCGACGCAGGATCAGCTCGAACGTGGTAAACGCCTTACTGAGATCCTCAAACAGCCGCAATACAAACCGATGGACGTTGTCGATCAGGTGCTCATCATCTGGACAGTGTCTAACGGGCTTTGCGATGATGTTGCCGTCGAAGACCTCAAACGCTTCGAAGCAGAATTGACGACGTTTATCGAGGAAGCAAACCCCGGTATCATGAGCACGCTCCGCGACAAAAAATCGCTCGATGACGCCCTGAAAGCGGAAATGAAAGAAGCGGTCGAGGATTTCAAAGCAACGCGTTGGGAAACGACAACGGCAGCAGCAGCTTAGTAAAAAAATGGCTAGTTTGTTAGACATGCGCCGACGTATTAAGTCGGTCAAAAATACACAGCAGATCACGAAAGCGATGAAAATGGTCGCTGCGGCAAAGCTCAAGCGTGCGCAGGATCGCGTTACAGCATCGCGTCCGTTTGCAGGCAAGATGACTGAGGTTCTCGGCGGGTTGAGTGCCAAGATTGGCAGCGAGATATCGCATCCGCTGCTCGACGAACGCGGTGACGAAAAATACCTGATAGTACTGGTCAGCGCTGATAAGGGCCTCGCCGGTGCTTTTAACGCTAACGTAATCAAAGCGACGCAGGCTTTTCTAAAAGCTAATTCGGACAAATCATCCGAAATGATCGCTGTGGGACGCAAGGGCCGCGACTTTTTTAAACGCCGTGAGATCACTTTTGCTGACGAATACATCGGTTTAACAGGCTCCGGCCAGGTCAAACTCGCTGATGCGATGGAGATCGCCAAAAAAGTCATCGACACGTTTACCGAAGACACCACCATCGACAAGGTTTTTGTCGTCTATACCGAATTCAAAACCGTTTTGTCGCAAAAACCTGTTATCGAACAGCTCTTGCCGATACCAAAAACCGCTATCGATGATGACGGCGAAGCTGGCAGTCAGGCAGAGTATATCTACGAGCAACCTGCCGAAGAGATATTCGGCCGTCTTTTGCCTAAACAGGTCGAGACACAGATCTACAAAGGCATGATCGAATCGGTCGCGTCAGAGCAGGGTTCGCGTATGACAGCAATGGATTCGGCATCGAAAAACGCGGGCGAATTAATTGATACGTTGACCTTAAACATGAACCGGATCCGACAAGCGGCGATCACCAAAGAAATTATCGAAGTAGTCTCCGGAGCCGCGGCAGCTTAGCCCAAAAGTACGGATATTTTAAGAGTAAGCACAGCAGTTGAAATCCGTAGCGTTTTCGTATAAGCTTTGCTTGCTTTTCCCTTTTATTAAAACTTTTTTGGAGGAACACTATGCTTGGAATTTTAGGTGGTATATTAGCGTTTATCGGTGCGATCTGGTTGGTAGTCACGGCTATACAAACGGGACAAACGACAAGTGACAAAGTAATTTGGGGCCTGGCCAATTTCTTTTGCCAACCACTAGGCGGCATTATTTTTTTCATTGTTAAAAAACAGGGCATGGTGCCGCTGATAGTGATGCTCATAGGCATGGTGCTGACATTTGTCGGTGGTGGTTTTAACTTCTCGGTTGGCAATATGCCTACCCCTTAATATCGGTGCAAAATAGCACAATCTCAAATAGATGGCGCGAACGCTTGATAGCTTTCGCGCCGCTTTTTGTTTGGATCGGCATTATATTTTTCCTCTCCAGTCCACAAGGGTCGATGTCTGAAACATCCCTATTTATTAGGCCGGTGTTGCAGTTTCTGTTTCCCGCCGCTCCCGAGGAAACGATCTCTGTTTATCACACTTATATTCGCAAGGCCGCGCATTTTACTGAGTATGCGGTTCTTGCTTTTTTAGCATTTCGGTCCCTGGCAATGACTTTTCTTTCGATCAATTATTTGAAATATACCCTACCGCTCGTTCTTGTGGTATTGATCGCCTATATTGATGAGTTTAATCAGAGTTTCGAGATATCACGAACATCCTCGTTTCGCGATGTGTTGCTTGATATTTTAGGTGGAGTAACTATGCTGGTATTCATATGGTTTATCAAACAACCGCAAGTGAAAGAGTTTCCGCCACGAATCGAGGAATAAAAATGTGCTTCTTAATTCGTGAATTCGAGGCTTAATTCTTCCAATTCGCGCAACTTTGTGTCATATTTTATCGTTAAGAGTACGGACAAGGAGATTTGAAAAATGAGCATTATTGACAAAATAAAAGACGCGGCGATGAACCAGTTTATCGAGGTTATCGAATGGCTTGATAATACCGGCGATACGATGGTCTATCGCTTTCCGGTCGTAGGACAAGAGATCAAAAATGGAGCCCAGCTTATCGTTCGCGAATCGCAGGCAGCTGTATTTGTGTTCGAAGGCCAAGTCGCCGACGTTTTCACGCCCGGCAAATACGAGATCGACGGCGGCAACACACCGATCCTCTCTAAGCTCGGCGCTTGGAAATTCGGATTTAACTCGCCATTCAAATCTGAGGTCTATTTTGTTAATACCAAACAGTTTACGGACATGAAATGGGGCACGTCCAATCCCATTATGCTTCGCGACGCCGATTTTGGCATGGTCCAACTGCGTGCTTTCGGTGCATACAGCCTGCGTGTGGCTGATCCGGCTCAGTTTATCAAAGAGATCGCCGGTACAAATGCTCAATTTAGCACCGAGGATATCGAGGCTCAGCTCAAACGTGCTATCGTCACCGAATTTTCTGATTCGCTCGGCGAACTGAAGATCCCAGCTATCGAACTTGCCTCGCAATACAAAGAGCTAGGCGAAAAGATCCGCGGCCAGATCAACGAAGATTTCAAAGGCTACGGTCTCGAGGTCACCAAGTTTTATGTCGAAAATGTCAGTGTTCCCGAAGAGGTTCAGGACGCGATCAATCGGCGTGCAGCGATGGGTGCTCTCGGAAATGTCGATCAATATATGAAGTTTCAGGCGGCCGATGCACTACGTGACGCTGCTCAAAACGAAGGTGGTGGTGCAGGTCTCGGAGCTGGTTTGGGAGCGGGGTTTGCGGTCGGAAACCAGATGGTAGGAGCTTTTGGCGGGGCACAGCAAGGCGGTCAACCTGCTGCTCCGGCTGCGGCAACCACGCCGTGCCCAACGTGCGGCAAGCCAAACACCGCCGGTGTGAAATTCTGTGCCGAATGCGGCGGCAAAATGGAGATCGCCCAGGTCCCGTGTGTAAAATGCGGAGCAAATCTTCGTGAAGGTGCAAAATTCTGCTCAGAATGCGGCTCCACACAGGAAAAAGCAAAATGCGGCAATTGCCAATTCGAACTCGCACCGGGTGCAAAATTCTGCCCCGAATGCGGCACAAAAACCGAAGAGGCTTAATCAAAACCCTAGTGGTTGTAATAAATGCCTGTCTGATAATCAAATTATCGGACAGCTTTTTGTTCATGTTCACGCGTGAACACCGTGAACGCACAAAATGCGTCCCCAGGGACGCAAAAAACGGTGGTTTTTGACCTAGCAGCTCTTATCTAAAGCTATTTTCAGATATGTTCATTTCGTGTTCAAAATATGTTCAATATGAACGCTATTTGAACAGCCTTTTAACAATTGAAAAGCTCCAGCAAAACAAATTGGCCGCTTTTCAGCCACCTCTTAGCTTTGCGTCGTTGCACCATAGCGTCACCAACGTTAAGATTTCATTCAGTCAAGGAGATTTAAGTAATGGCAATAAGCCTCGAACTTTTAGAAATTCTGCGTTGCCCACAATGTAGATCAAAACTCGAGATCGACGATGCATCGACACGTCTGAAATGTGTAAATACCGAGTGCTCATTGGTTTATCCGATCCGTGATGACATCCCTGTGATGCTTGTCGATGAAGCAACTGTCGAAAAATAATGGCGTCTGGAGACATCGATTGGTCAAAAGTTCGCCGCGTCCTCGTCGTCAAACTGCGTTCGATAGGTGACACTGTCCTCGCTACACCCTCACTCATCGCTCTGAGAAGATTTCTGCCCGATGTACAGATTGACATCCTGCTTGAGACTCACGTCGCTCCAGTATTAGACGGTTTTGAGCCCATAGATAATGTCATCGTCATCGGTAAAACTAACGGAGATCGTCTAAAGATAGTCCGTCAACTTCGTCGAAATAAATACGATGTTGCTATAAATTTACACGGCGGCACTACCGCTACTTTGCTAACTTTTTCGAGCGGAGCAAAGCACCGCATCGGTTTTGCCGATTACCAATATTCCTTTCTTTACAATCACTTACTGTCATCTGCCAATAACTTTTGGAAAGCGGAATTTACACATTCTGCTGAGCAGCAGCTTGCTCTTCTGGGCTTTATAGGCGTGCCGGTCGAAGATCGGCCAAAGAGCAAATTGTTTGTGACAGAGATTGCCAAACAGTCTATCGAAACTCGCCTATCATCCCTCATCCCTCATCCCTCATCCCTCGCCCTGCTCCATCCCGCGACATTGTTTGCAACAAAACAGTGGTCAACGGAGAATTTTGCCAGAACTGCGGAGTTTTTGTCTGAAAAGGGCTTTCGGATCGTCGCCGTCGCTGCAAAAAATGAACGCGAAGTATTGGAAAACCTGAAACGCAAGTCAAAAGCCCCGATCGTTACTTTCGACGATCTGTCGCTGCCTGAGATCACTGCTTTGGCGGCAAAAGCCAAGGTTTTTGTTGGTAATGACTCTGGAATTGCGCACATTGCGGCAGCCGTGCAAACACCTTCAGTGGTGGTATTTGGCTCGTCAAACCGCAATCACTGGTGGCCGTGGACCGACGCTCCGAATGAGATCGTTTTCAAAGAGTTTTCCTGCCAACCGTGTCCGGGATATGCCTGCGAGGTTTATGGCCACCCGAGATGCATACAGGAAATTGAGCCAAGCGCCGTATTTAGGGCGCTTGAGCGCATTCTTTCGGCCTCGAATTCTTGACAGTTAACCCCTAAACACTTAGTATTTATAGTTTCGACTTTAATGGCCGAAGTGTATCTATATGTTCGAATCACTGTCCGATAAACTCAAGGTAACGCTGCGAAATCTGCGCGGTCAGGGGAAGCTTACCCCTGAGCACGTAGATGCCGCGTTACGCGAGATTCGGATGGCCCTGCTTGAGGCGGATGTTAACTACAAAGTTGCAAAAGATTTTGTCGAATCGGTTCGTGTTAAGGCAGAGGGCGAAGAGGTTTGGAATGGACTGAAACCTCACGAACAGGTTGTCAAGATCGTCTATGACGAGCTGAGCGAACTGATGGGCGGCACCTCGTCGCGGCTTGTTTTTACCAAGAACTCGCCGAACGTCGTGATGATCGTCGGTTTGCAGGGCTCAGGTAAAACGACCTCGACAGGTAAGATCTCGCGTTGGCTCGCGGACAATCAGGAACGAAAGCCTTTGCTGGTGTCGGTTGACGTTTATCGTCCCGCTGCACGCGAACAGCTCAAGGTTGTAGCAAACGCTGTAAACGTAGCAGTTTACGAGGCGAAAGAGACCAACGATCCGATGACGATCGTTCGCGGTGCGGTCAAATATGCTCAGGAAATGGGCTTTGACACGCTGATGATCGACACCGCCGGTCGTCTGCATATCGACGACGACCTGATGGTCGAACTCGAGCAGATCAAGGCCGAGACAAAACCGGTCGAAGTTTTATTCGTCGCAGACGCGATGACGGGACAGGACGCTGTTAAGTCGGCGGAGGTTTTTCACGAGCGTGTCGGTATCACCGGCGTGGTCCTGACCAAGATGGATGGCGACGCACGCGGTGGTGCGGCACTCTCGATCAAGCAAGTTATCGGTCAGCCGGTCAAGTTTGTCGGTGTCGGCGAAAAATACGACGCTATCGAGCCGTTTTATCCGGATCGTATCGCCCAGCGCATTTTGGGTATGGGCGATGTTCTGACCCTCATCGAGGAAGTTCAGGGCAAGATCAGCGAAGAAGAAGCTCAGGCCCAGATGCTGAAAATGACGCGTAACCAGTTTACGCTCGAAGATTTTCGCAATCAGCTTGGGCAGTTCAAAAAGCTCGGCTCGATGTCTAAATTGATGAAGATGCTGCCCGATCAGATGACCGGCGGTATGCAGATAACGGACGAGCAGTCGGCGGTCGTCGATCATCAGATGCTACGCACTGAGGCAATCATCGATTCGATGACAAAGTCCGAGAGAAATGATCATAAGTTGCTAAACGCGAGCCGTAAGACACGCGTCGCCGGCGGTTCGGGTTCGACCATCGCCGAGGTTAATCAGCTGCTTCGCCAGTATGAGCAGATGAAAAAAATGATGGCCCAGATGAACCGCGGTGGTTTATTGGGCGGTTTGGGGCGAAAAATGGCCGGCGGATTGGCCGGCGGTTTGGGAAATATGCTTGGCGGCAGCGGCGGTATGGGCGGACTTGGCGGAATGCTCGGCAGCGGCTCAGATTTTGATGACGACGATCAAAACGGATCGGCGGCACGTGGAATTAGAAAGAAAAAGCGGCACAAAAAACGTCGCTAAGGCAAAAGGTAAATTTAGGAACGAATAAATATGTTAGCAATTAGTTTGATGAGAATGGGCTCGAAAGGTAAACCTTTCTATCGCCTCGTGGTTAAGGAAAAACGATCAAAACGCGATGGTAAATACCTCGAAAACGTAGGTACATATGACCCGATGCAAACACCGGCGGATGTGAAATTAAATCACGAACGCATCCAGTATTGGATCAGCGTGGGTGCACAGCCGACGGATACGGTTCAGAGCTTGATCAAGCACAATCCTATTCAGACCGAAGAGGAACGTGCGGCGACATTGGCTGCCCGTGCCGAAGCAAAAGCTGCCTCCGAGCAAGCCAAGATCGAAGCCAGGAAAGCTGCCGAAGCTGCAAAGGTTGAAGAATTACGTATCGCTGCAGAAGCTGCTGCTGCTGAAAAAGCTGCCGCCGATGCGGCTGCGGCTGCCGAAGCTGCTCCTGTAGAAGCCGAAGCAACGGAAGCAGTTGCCGAGGAAGCAACAGAGGCTGTTGAAGCCGAAACCGCTGCTCCAGAGGCAGAAGTTGTTGCTGAGGAAGCTCCATCTGCTGAAGAAGCCGCAGAGCCCGTTGCTGAGACTACAGAGGAAACACCGGAAGCATAGGTTTCGCGTTCTTTGTTAGGCACAAGATGAAAGAAGCTGTAGAAAAGATCATCAGATCGCTGGTCGGTGAACCCGAAGCAGTTGAGGTCGCTGAGAGTTCGGATGGTAAAATCGTCCGTATCGAGGTTCGCGTCGCCGAGAGCGATATGGGCCGTGTGATCGGCCGCGAAGGCCGAACGGTCAAAGCGATTCGCAGCATTTTGTTCGCCGCCGGACAAAAACACGGTCGTCGGTTTCATCTCGATCTGGTCGAAGACTAGTGGAACTCGTCGCAATTGCAAAGATCGTCAAAACGCGCGGCCTCAAGGGTGAAACCGTTGCCGAGATATTGACGGATTTTCCTGAGCGGTTTGAGGGTTTAGTTGAAGTCACGGCAGTAATGCCTGACGCTAAACAGCTCGGTGTGAAAATTGAAAAGCACTGGTTGCAGAGCGGACGAATCGTTTTGAAATTTGTGGGCTACGACTCGATCGAGCAAGGCGAGAGGTTGCGTGGGGCCGAAATTTGCGTTCCCGAAACCGATGCGGTCGAATTGGACGAAGGCGAGTTTTTCGATTGGCAGCTTGAGGGCTGCAAGGTCGAAACACTAGATGGTATCGAGATCGGCGGCGTCAAAGAGCTAATGCGAACTGGAGCGACTGAGATATTGGTGGTGCAGGGCAGCGAAAAAGAGTTTTTGATACCTTTTGCCGAAACGATCTGCCCTGATGTTGATATTGAAAATAAGCTGATCCGGATCGATCCGCCTGAGGGACTTTTGGAGTTTTAAGTGAAAATTGATGTCCTGACAATTTTCCCGGAATATTTCGACTCGGTCTTTGATTTTGGAATTATCCGCCGAGCTAAGCTCGCTGAGATCGTCGAGATCAATACTCACGACATCCGCGAATATACGACGGATAAGCACAGAATGGTCGATGATCGGCCGTTTGGCGGCGGCGATGGGATGGTTTTAAAGCCTGAGCCGATATTCGCCGCGATTGAAAATTTGATTGGCACGTCTGATCGCAACGCTTATCCTGACGGGGCGCGGGTCGTGATGCTCACGCCGCAGGGAACGCCTCTGAAACAGGCGGTTGCGAAGGACTTAGCTGCCGAAACAAAGCATCTCGTGCTGATATGCGGACGCTACGAGGGTGTTGACGAAAGGGTCATTGAGGCTCTAGTTACGGACGAATTGTCGATCGGCGATTATGTCCTATCAGGCGGCGAACCTGCTGCTGCGGTTGTCGTTGACACGCTTGTCAGGCTGTTGCCGGGAGCATTAGGCAGCGAAACGTCGGCAGATAACGATTCGTTTTCAGATGGGCTGCTCGATTGTCCGCACTACACGCGGCCTGCTGAATTTAGGGGAATGTCAGTTCCCGAAGTTTTACTTAACGGCAATCATGCCGAAATTGAAAAGTGGCGCTCTATTAAGGCGCTCGAAAAAACGAGGATCGCGAGAGCCGATCTATTAACAGGAGAAAAAGGTGATATGTGAGCGGGACTTGTCCGTTGACCTCTGGCCGAAATGAGAAATGAACAGACTAGATAGTGTTGAAAACACACAAATTAAAGAAAACATTCCTGCTTTCCAGCCGGGCGACACGCTTCGCGTGCACGTCCGCATTAAAGAAGGTAACAAGGAACGTCTCCAGGCGTTTGAAGGCATCTGCATTGCCCGCAAACACGGCGGCGTGCGTGAAACCATAACCGTCCGTAAAGTCAGCTTTAGCGTCGGCGTTGAGCGTATTTTCCCGCTGCACGCGACAGTGATCGACCATATCGACGTGCTGCGTCGCGGTAAGGTTCGTCGTGCAAAGCTTTATTACCTACGTGATCTGCGTGGTAAAGCTGCTCGTATCAAGGAACGCGATACACGAGCTAAGAAAAAGCCGGTCGCATAAACTGGGAGCAAACAAAGTGGCAAACGCGGGAGCATCGGATTCATTCGGACAGGATGGAGACGGCTCTCGCGTTTCGCTGTTTCCGGATATGAAGATCACGGCTATCGGCACCGAATTTGAAGATCAGGCACACGCTGCCGGATATCTCCTAATCGCAGGTGTCGATGAGGTCGGACGCGGATGTCTCGCAGGGCCAGTCGTTACCGCAGCCTGCATCCTCGATCTATCCAAGCCATTACCCAAAGGCCTGAACGATTCAAAAAAGCTAACTGCCAAACGGCGCGAAGAGATAACGGTAGAATTAAAGGACTGTGCCGTAGCCTATGCGGTCGGCCAGGTCGAAGCAGAAGAGATCGACCGCATAAACATTCTCGAAGCGACAAAAAAGGCGATGCTCATCGCCATCGCCGCACTCAAGCCAGCACCCGATTTTCTGCTAATCGACGCACTTCAATTAAAACAGTCACCGCTACCTCAAAAAGGAATTATCAAGGGCGACTCGATCTCCGCATCCATTGCCGCTGCATCTATCATTGCTAAAACATATCGCGACAATTTGATGGTCGAATACGATCAGATGTATCCTCAATATGGTTTCGCGGGACACAAAGGCTACGGTGCAGTAACGCACTTTGCCGCAATACGAGAGCACGGTCCTTGTGTTTTGCATAGGAAAAGTTTTCGAGGTGTTCTACAATAGGACGATATTACAAAAGCAATCTCAATTAGAGAAGGTCGGACCAAAAGGAGATAATTATGAGCGGTACGTTTTTTCTTCGCATCCTTTGCGTTTCTTTTCTTTTATTAGCAATTACAGCTATCGGACAAGCTCAGGCCACGCGCACCTGGATCTCAGGCGTCGGTGACGACGTTAATCCTTGCAGCCGAACGGCACCCTGTAAAACCTTTGCCGGTGCGATATCAAAAACCGCAACCAATGGCGAGATCAACTGTCTCGATCCCGGTGGTTTTGGTGCGGTCACAATTACAAAATCGATAACGCTCGACTGCACCGGCACCCAAGGCAGTATTTTGGCGTCAGGAACGACCGGCATTATTATTAATATTACAAATGTAGCTGACCTGGCAAAATCAGTGCGAATCCGCGGGCTAAATATTACCGGTGCGGCGACGGGAATTAACGGGATCCGAGTTATGGAAGCAGCAAAGGTCTCTATAGAAAATACTGTGATCGACGGTTTTACACTGAGCGGGGTCCATATCGAAACAACAAATCCTTCTCAAGTTTCGGTTATCAACTCGACGATACGTAATAACACGTCGATCGGAATAAATAATCAATCGGTCGGAGCGTCGGACACGATGATCTCGGGATGCAGCATTACCGGAAATGGGACAGGCGTATCATCCACCAGAGCCTCTTCGATCTGGATATCGAACAATGTGATCTCTTTCAATACGCTTGGTCTAGGTTATGGAGTGAGACTAGGACGGATCACTTCATTTCAGAACAATTCATTCGATGCAAATGTAACAAATGGAGTCCCGACTTCAACTATTTCGTTACAGTAGATACTATTTGACCAAACTGGGACGCACAATGAACTCTGGAGTGACCAGTGCCGTTAAAATTATATTTCTGGCGGGCATGACCTTAGGTCTGCTGGATTTTGCCGATGCTTTAGTATTTTTCGGGTGGTATCTTGATCTGGGCATCCAGCCAGTTTTTCAAGGAGTTGCGGCCGGGCTGATCGGACGTGATTCCGCGTTAGCCGGCGGTTGGAACACTTGGTTGCTAGGCGTCGGTCTGCATTTTATCGTGGCTTTTGGCGTAGCGACCGTCTATTACATCGCGAGCCGGTTCATCCCTGTCCTACTTCGTAAACCTATTGTCTGCGGTCTATTTTATGGTGTACTTTGCCATTTCGTAATGCAGTTTGTCGTTATTCCGCTCTCGAAGATCGGTCGCTGGCCGACATTTACCCTCCGCACAACTCTCAACGGCGTGATCGGTCATGCTCTGCTAGTGGGGCTTCCGGCTGCTTTGGTAATAAGTTGGTCAGCTAATAAAGTCTCAACCGATCAAATCTAAAACTCAATCCATTCAGTTGGCTGTTTGTAATGCGAGATCGTGATCTTGGTCTCGGCTTTGAATAGGGATGGGCGCATTTGCAGAGCTGTTTCAGCCATCAGACGTGCGAGATGCGGTTCGTTAGCACGCTGCGAGAGATGGGCGAGAACGACATGGCGAGCTGAACCGTCGAAATCATCTTGGAGCCAATCAGAGAGATCCTCGTTTGACAGGTGTCCGGTCTGGGACATTATCCTTTGTTTGAGATCCCATGTGTAAACCGAACAGGCACGGAGCATATCGCGGCTGTGGTTTGATTCGACTACGATCGCGTCACACGCCTTAAGCTTTTCTTTTATCAGATCGTTGATGTGTCCGAAATCCATCAGCGTCGCAACTCGCACTCCGTCTTTTCTCGCAATAAAACCAAAATTATCTGCAGCGTCGTGCGGCACGCTGAATGGCTCAAAATCAATATCGCCGATGCGAAACTCTAGGTTCGATTCGATCTCGACGGTCTTGTCCTTTAGCGCTACGCGACGCTTTGACGACTCGCTGTCACCGTTTTGGCCGCCTGCTTTGGTATCGTAAAATGCATCTTCGGTCGGACGCGAAATATAGACCGGACAATTGACCGCCCCCAGCAGCACACGCAAACCGCCGGCGTGGTCGCTGTGTTCGTGCGTTATCAATATCGCGTCAAGTTTTGCGTGATCGACGCCCATCTCGTTCATACGCCGCAAAATCTCACGGGCGCTCATTCCAGCGTCAACTAGAACATTGGTTTTTTCGCTTGAAATTAGGACGGCATTACCGGTCGAGCCGCTGCCAAGGACGGTGAATTTCATTTATCTCCTTGGTGTCTCGGGCGTAGGGCTTTCGCCATTACTTTTGCGGTGAGTGAACTCGGGGCGATCTTACCAAAAAATGCTCCGACCTTGTTCGCGATGCCCGATATGGCTTTTGTTTTACCACTTTTTATGGCGCTCAGTGCAGTATCGACGACCTGTTCGACTGTTTGCTGACCTTTGACCTGAATAGGGTTGTCTATATTCGATGCTGCGAAAAAATTGGTTTTAGTCGAGCCCGGACACAATGCAAGTATTTTGATGCCGAACGGGCGATTTTCCTCGGCTATAGCCTCTGAAAATGATGATACAAAAGACTTTGTCGCTGCATACGTCGCCATAAATGGTATCGGCTGAAAGCCTGCAGCAGAGGATACGTTGATGATCGTACCGCTCTTTCTCTCCCGCATTCCGGCTAAATATCTGTGTGTCATGGCAACAAGCGAGCGTATGTTCAAATCGATCATACGCAACTCGTTTTCACGATCAAGTTTTACAAAATCACCGACCGAGCCGTATCCAGCGTTGTTTATCAGCTGATCTACCTCAAAACCGTGTCTCTCAGTTTCCTCGAAAAGTTTTTCGTCGGAACCTATCTGTGTTAGATCGAGCACGACATAGTGCGCCATTATTTTGTGCTTGAGCATCAACTCGTCGCACAACTCGTGCAGTTTTTTTTCGTTACGAGCAACCAGCACAAGATTATGCTTTTCGGCCGCCAAACGCCGGGCAAATTCTTCGCCGATACCACTCGATGCACCCGTGATGAGGGTTACTTTCATATGTCTAGATCAGCGTTTTCGCTAGGTTTAACAAATGAGAAATATATCGAAAGCACGCTAGCTATAATTATAGTTGATGTGCCGATAAAACGGATAATTCCTGCCACGGTCTTGGTCGAGCCGAGCATGCCGAAATGGTCGAGCATGTAGTTCCAGTCGTGAAAACTGCCCTCAGTGCCGGTAAAACCGCTGGTCAGTACGAGCTGCATAACGACTGCGTCGGCTGCGTAAACCCATACATTCAATATACTCTGCCCGACCCACAGCAGAACGATCGCCGCCGAGTAATAACTCCGCTGCCAAACAAAATACCCGACAAATACCGCCGGAAATATCACCTGGAAAAGCGAGCCGCCAGCGATACCCATAAACTCGCCCAGAATGCGAAAGATCAGATGCCCGGTCTCGTGTATCGGCAGATCGACCATGTCGAGAAAGCTGCCCTGCATCGAATCTTTGGCGATCCACAGAAAATAGACGCTCAGCAAAGAGGCGAAGATCAGTTTTGGAATATTTGGCTTCATTACACCTGTAAGAATTCGCCACGCGACATCGCATAAACAACGCAATCGAAACTATAGTGCCGCTCGATGCCTTGGTAGCTCATTCCGCATTTTTCCATTATCCGCCAGGAGCCTTTGTTGTCTGGGTGAGCAACGGCAACGATGCGTTCTAGTTTGGCGATTTCAAAACCGTATTTTAACCATGCCGTCGCACACTCAAAACCGTAGCCCTGCCTCCAATATTTTTCTGAAAGATTGTAGCCGACCTCGATCTCGCCGGTGTCTTCGAGCGGCTGCAGCCCACTAGTTCCGATCAATTCGCCGGTCGTTTTCAAAGCCATCGTGCAAAATCCAAAGCCGAATTTCTCATGGCACTCAAGATAAAACGGCAACCGCTTGGTCAGAGCCTCGGCATTTTGCATCACGGGACCGCCCAGATATCGATTAACCGCATCGGGTGAACGCAACTCGATCAGCCACGGCAAATCGCCGGGCGTTAGCTTTTTGATAATTAAACGTTCGGTTTCGAGCATTACAATTTATGGTGAAAGGCGAGAGATTTCCCAATTATCGCCGTTCAATTCATAACAAATACGGTCGTGCAGACGGCTCGGCCGTCCCTGCCAAAACTCAAATCGGTCCGGCACAAGTCGATAGCCGCCCCAGTGCGGCGGCCTGGGCACGCTGCCACTGGCGTATTTAACGACGAGTGTCGCAACTCGCTTTACTAATACCATTCTTGAGGCTATCGGTTCACTCTGTTTCGAAGCCCATGCTCCCACGCGGCTATCAAACGGCCGCGAACGGAAATATTCGTCCGATTCTTCCGGTGATACCATAACTGCACACCCGCTGATATTTACTTGTCTTTCGAGTTCCGGCCAAAAGAAATGTACAACGGCGTTAGGGTTATCGGCTAGTTCGCGGCCTTTCCGGCTTTTGTAGTTGGTAAAAAAAACAAAGCCATTCGCATCAAATCCCTTGAGCAACACGACACGCGATGATGGTCGACCATCAGGCGAAACGGTCGAGAGCATCATCGCCGTTGGCTCAGGAACCGCAGATCTCATTACCTCGTCCATCCATTTACCAAACTGCTCAAAAGGATTCGCAGAAACCGACTTTTCGGTGAGCTTTCCCTTTGAATATTCTTTCCGAATGTCTGCTAATTCTTTTTCAATCATGTGACTTAGATGAGATGAACAAGAAGGCCATCCTTTAATTTTGGTTCGAACCAAGTCGATTTAGGCGGCATGATCTCGCCCATGTCGGAGACTGCAAAAAGATCATTCATCGTGGTCGGATACATTGAAAAAGCTGCTTTTGCCTCATCCGCATCAACCATTCGCTCAAGCTCAGCAGCTCCGCGTGCCCCACCGACAAATGCGATGCGGCTATCGGTTCGCGGGTCACTTATCCCGAGGATCGGCGCGAGCAAAAAATTTTGCAAGATGCTTACATCGAGGCTCTCGATCGCGTCAGGTGCTCGGACATATTGCACATTAAACCGCAGGTTATACCATTTGCCGCTCAGATACATACAGATCTGACTATGGATTTTTGGAGCCTTTTCATTAGTTTCGGTCACGATAAAACTGTCACCGATCTTTGCTAAAAACTCATCATCACTCAGACCGTTCAGATCTTTAACGACACGATTATAAGGCATTATATGCAGGTCTTCGGCAGGAAACATCCCCGCTACGACATAGTTATATTCTTCGGTACCGGTGTGTCCGGGGTTTGCATCACGCATTGTGTCGCGTGCAAGTTTTGCACTTTCGGCGCGATGGTGTCCGTCCGCGATGTAAATCGCCGGCAGCTCGGCAAACGCCTCTACCCAAGGTGCGGTCTCTCTTATTCGCCAAACTTTTTGACCCACACATTCCGGGCATTGAAAATCGTAAATCGGTGTAGTTTGAATGGCATCAGCGATCAGGCTGCGGATCGCCTCAGTATTTCGAAACGCGAGAAAGATCAGACCTGTCTGTGCTCCGACAGCGATCATGTGACCCGTACGGTCGGCGACCTTATCGGGCCTGGTTTTCTCGTGCTTTTTGATCACGCTTATATCGTAATCGTCGATAGCACAACATGCGACGATCCCCGTTTGCGTATGACCCGCAGCAGTAAGTTGATAGACATAGACGGCGTTTTCTGTGTCCTGAGCGAGCACGCCTACCTTGATAAACTGTTCGAGATTGTGCCGCGACCGCTCAAAAACGCTTGCACTGTGGGAATCGGTGCCTTCGGGAAATTCCGCCTCGGACCGCGTCACGCGCAAAAAACTGTTAGGATTTTGCTCAATAGTCGCCCGCACCTCTGAGTCATAGGGCACGTCATAAGGCACACACGACACTTGTTTGGCTTTTTCCGGTACTGGCCGCAGAGCCTTGAAAGGTTTGATAATTGCCAACTTTTTTTACTCCTAGACCAACTAATTTGTGGGCGGTTTGCCGCCAAATATGATGTCGTCCAGCTTTTTGTCGCTGTCCTCGACATCTTTCATCAACTGGTCAGCGTAGCCCTTTTTGTCTATCTTCCAGTCACCATCTTCACGGACAAACGGCACAGTTTCCCAAGCGCCGTATGAATTTTTGACCTGTAATGTAGCTTTGTCGCCGTCGATCTTTTCGTCTTTAAATTCGGCTACTTTTTGGTCCTGAGAAAAAAGCGTCTCGCGTTTGATGATGTCATCGAGCTTTACGCCCTGAGCTTTAGCTTCCTGCTCATGCATCTTGATCGTCGCATTTGAGAGCAGCAGCCTCATTGTCTTTACATCTTTTGCCTTGATCGCTTTTGTATAGGTTTTGAAAGTCTCAAGCGGAGTCGCAGGTTTTTGCTCGCCGCACGCCGACAGAGACATTGCGACCACTATACACACCAGAATTCTTGACCAATTACCCATTTTGCAGATACCTTTTACGAGACGCATAAAAATAATAAGTATAACGTAATCGAGGGGAGCAAAAAACGGATGGAACGTAAAATCCTTAGTGCAGATGCACTTGATAAGGTGATAAAGGAACTATTCGGTTGGCAATGCGAAAATGGACAGCTGAAAAAACGTCTGACATTCCCGGATTTTGCTGCAAGCCTCGCTTTTGTTAACCGCGTCGGCGAACTGGCCGAAGCCGCCGATCATCATCCGGACATTACGTTCGGCTGGGGCTATGCCGAGATCGCACTGACGACACACGACCGCGGCGGCGTCACGGACGTGGATACATCTCTGGCCCAACAAATAGATAAGCTCAACTAAAATTATGTGCAGAAACATCAAAACGTTATCCATTTCGATCCGCCGGTCGCCACGTTTTTGTCGTTTATGAACACAACGAAATACCCGCCAAGGAAACCGGCTGTCATTCGTGGTTTTCCCACGCTCTGGTAGAAAAAGTTGACGAGGTCTATCAAGAAATTATCGAACGTGATGCTAAGTTCTTGTCGCCGATCGCCAATAAACCATGGGGAATCCACGAGTTTTGTGTCGTCACGCCCGACGGACATCGGATCGTGTTTGGGAAGTTGATTGGGTAGTGGCTACTCCATCTCGCTCTCGTCTATATCAAAATTAGCATAGACCTTTTGGACATCGTCGTTGTCGTCGAGGGCGTCGTAGAGTTTCATCATTTTGCGGGCGTCGTCACCGGTGAGGGCGATGTAGTTTTGTGGGATCATCGATATCTCGGCGGCCTGGGTTTCGACGCCTGCAGCTTTTAGAGCATCGGTAACGGCTTCGAAAATGTCGGTCGCGGTAAATATCTCAAATACGTCACCTGCGTCCTGTAGATCGTCGGCACCTGCCTCGATGACAATGTCAAAAAGTTCGTCTTCGCTCTTTGCAGCTTTATCGACGACGATGTAGCCTTTTTTGTCGAACATCCACGCTACCGAACCAGCCTCGCCCATGTTGCCGCCATTCTTGGAAAAAACGTGGCGTATCTCGGCAACGGTGCGGTTGCGATTATCGGTCATTGTCTCCACCAGCACAGCTACGCCGCCGATGCCATAGCCCTCGTAAGTGATCTCGTCGTAGCTAGCTCCGTCGAGCTCACCGGCACCTCGTTTGACGGCCCGATCGATGGTGTCGTTAGGCATATTCATGCCCTTGGCATCGGTCACGGCTTTGCGCAGACGTGCGTTTGAATCAAGGTCGCTCGTGCCACCTGTGCGTGCCGCCACGGTGATCTCTTTGATCAGCTTGGTAAAGATCTTGCCGCGTTTGGCGTCCGTCGCACCTTTCTTGTGCTTAATAGTGTGCCACTTAGAGTGTCCTGACATTTATAAATTTCCTTTATTTTATTTGGCCGTAAAATAAGAGACCCGCTTCTAGCGGCCTGCGTTTCCGTCTTTGTTATTTCCGAAATTTGAAATATATCACGCTGCGTTTAGACGTGCAAAATCGAAGTTTGCGGTCACGACCATTGAACTTCCCTGATTTGCCGCTCGTCACGCAGTATGTTGTGTATCAGATCGCACAGACGGCTGCGGGATGCTGAGTCTTTTGACCCAAACATCTTCCATTTACGCAGTTTTTCGATGGTAATGTGCCATTCGGCATAATCAACCCCGACCGAGCCATCTACGATTCCGAAACCCAAGATAAAATTCTCGCCATCAACGGCTACCGTCTCCGACCAACCATTTAATCCCTGCACTGGCCGACCAAATGCAAACTCGCTGCCCGTCGCTTTTTTCGACATCCATAGGGCTAGGTCTTCGCCAAAATGCTGATCGTTGGAAACGGGCGAAACCATCTTGTCGCTGTCAAAAAGGCTCGTCCTAAAAGAGATCTGATTTTTCATCTAATTTTCTCCTCGAAAATCGATTGTGACAGGTTTTCGATCTTTATTCTCTTATTTTTAGAGGTTTTCCCGACGACGATATGAACATCATCATTAATTTCCATCATCAAGGCTCTCCGCGTAATGCCGATTTAACTACAATTGAGTTATTATAACTGACAAATCTTATCGTAAGGATACATCAATGAATTTGAAATTTACCCGTCGCCACTTATTGCTTTTTGCGGTTGTCGCATCGATCACGGTCTCGTGCATTTATCTTTTGGCATCGCGCACCACTTATGCAGATACCGATATTTCTTTGTTGGATCCAGCGGATGCTTTCCACACAACGCCAGCCGGTAAACTGATCGTCGATACAACGACGGGAATGCCGGCCGTGGCCCCGCTCACAATAAATTTTGTCCGCTCACCCGACATGGATGGACCTGACGGTAAAGGACGTTATCTCATTGCAGTAAATAGTGGTTACGGCGTCGAATTAAACTCAAAAAGCAAAGGTCAACAGACACTTTCAGTGATCGACCTCACAGCAAAACCGGACCCGGCGGTAATACAAAACATCTATTTCCCCTCACCGCAAAGCGCAAATTTCGGCCTGGTTTTCGACCCCGCATTACAGCACGACGGCAGATATCGGATGTATGTTTCCGGTGGATTTGAAAACAAAATATGGATACTCGGTTTTGATCCGAAAGCGGCGCTGCCAGTCACGCCGCAAAACAAACTAGACGAAGCAGTTAAGGCTCCATTCATTGACGTTACGGCATTTACCGACAACGCGCCGTCGCCAAACTACAACAGCAACGTAGCCGCCGTTTACCCGACCGGAATTGCCCTGAGTCCCCATGGCGAAACAATTTACTCGGCAAATAACCTCGGCGACACGCTCGGAATAGTTTCCGATCTTCGCGATACTCGAAAGATCGGCCGCGTCCCGCTTCGACGGCCTGGCTCGACACAGTTTGTTTATCCGTATGATGTAAAAACTGTTTCCACGGGAAAACGAGTATCGAAAATATACGTCTCGCTATGGGGCGACGGCTCGATCGCGGTGGTCGATCCGGGAAAGCAAAACCGAGTGTCGCACATTACAGTCGATCGTCACCCGACCGCGATGCTGCTCAATAAGGCACAGACGCGCCTTTTCGTCGTAAATTCAAACGCAGACAATGTCTCTGTTATAGACACACGCACGGATCGTGTGATCGAGGCCATAAACGTCCGTCTGGCGGAGACGGCGCAGATAGGAGCAAGCCCGGAGGGGTTGGCGTTGAGCGACGACGAATCGACACTCTTTGTCGCAAATGCTCACGCAAATGCCGTCGCGATGATTCAGCTAGCTCAAAATTCGACGGCAAAGACCCGCTCAAAACTGCTCGGGTTTATCCCTACAGGCAAATATGCGTCGGCCGTTACGGTCGTTGGCAACAAGCTATTTATAGCTAATGGCAAAGGGACCGGAATGGACAATTCGTCGATGAAGGTCAATGACTCCGGGCTCTACCCCAACATGCCGAACAGTAATTTTCCCGGCGACACCTACAACAAACGCGGGCTCTATAGTGTCTCAGCTGTTTCAGGAAATATTAGTCTCGTCACAGTTCCGGACGAAACGCAACTCTATGCTTACACTCAAAAGGTGATGCGAAATGACGGCCTTCTCGGTCGTGAGAAACGTAACATTTTTCCCAGCGGCAAGTCGCCTTTCAAACACGTCATCTACGTCATCCGGGAAAATCGCACGTACGATCAAGTATTTGGTGACCTCACAAACAGCGGAGATGGCAATAAGGCCGACGGGGATGCATCAGTCGCGATATTTGGAGCCGGCGATGCCGCTCGATCGCCCGGCGGTGCCGGACAAAACATCACGCCGAATGCACGGGAACTAGCGTTGCGTTTCGGCTTACTCGACCGCTTTTTCGTAAATGCTGAGGCCTCGCCCGATGGGCATAATTGGTCAACCGCCGCATTTTCAAACGACTATATCGACAAGGCGTTTCGTTGGAATTATTCAGGTCGCGGCCGGACCTACGACTACGAAGGATTTAACCGCCTACCGTCATACGACCCGCCCGGCGGCCAGCCGCCAGTAGCTCTGCCGCCGGTTTTCGATCTGCCCGCAACCGGCGAAGACGTTGCCAATTACCAGAAAAAATATGTTCCATATCTTAACGGGGCACGAGACATAGGCGAGCCTGAAACGATGTATCTATGGGATGCTGCAAAACGTGCAGGCTTAACATATCGCAACTATGGAGAATACATTTCGACGGTCTCAACGGCCGATGTTGAAGCCCTGAATAAGCAAAAAGGTAAGAAATATCCTGACATCTCGCCAACCGCGACGGCTTTTGCCGCCAAAAAGTCGCTGGAGAGTAATTTCTCGCCGCAACACCGTAATTTTGACCAGGATTCGCCCGACAGCTTTACCACCGATAGCTATACTGCGGCTAGGCAACCCAATGCCGCTTTAGATCCGGCGATCACAAATAACAATCCAAATCCCTCATTTCGCGGCAACTCGCGTTTTGGCTCTTGGTCTGCTGAATTCCAAGGCTACGTTGCTGACCTGCAAGCAAATAAGGGCGACCATCTGCCCAATCTTTCGATCGTCCGGCTTTCAAATGACCACACAGCCGGCCTGCACAAAGGCACGCCAACACCGCAGTTTTACGTTGCCGAAAACGACTATGCGCTCGGGCGGCTCGTTCAGGAAGTTTCTAATAGCCCATATTGGGCGGATACTGCGATCTTTGTCGTTGAGGACGACGCTCAGGACGGCCCCGACCATGTAGATGCTCATCGGTCTCCGGCATTCGTGATTTCCGCATACAATCGGTCTGGGCCGCTCGTTCACGAATTTCACAACACGGTCAGCCTCATCCGCACGCTTGAATTGTGTATTGGGCTACCCCCAATGAATTTCCTCGATGCCAACGCCACACCGATCGACATCTTTACCTCAAAGGCCGATTTGCGTCCATATACGTCGCAGCTGCCAAATGTCGCTCTCGACAATCTCTTTCCACCCGAAAAACCGTCTGTAAAGATGGCGTTTTATATGAATCTCACAGACCGGCAGGATTTGACTCATCCAGATATGGCTAATCCCCGCGAGCTAAACGAGATCATTTGGTTTTCGGTTCGTGGAGAAATGACAATGCCCACGGCAATGCACATGCCAGCATTTGAACTGATGACGGCGGGTGTGAAACCTGAAAAGGGAGAAAGGGAGAGTGATGCCGACGAAGACTAGTTAGTCACGAAAACACGAAGCACCATCGACTGTAAAAACCCGATCAGCAGCAGAACGATCATCGCCGATATGTCAAACATACCCAAAGGCGGTATCAGGCGTTGAACAGGTATCATTATCGGGTTTGTGACCTTTATTACTAATGCAAAAAAGGTCTTGTTGGTAAAAACAAACCATGAGGCAAGAAACCGTAAGAAGATAAACAACACCAAAATACTTAGTAAGCCGTAGAGCACAAACCCGATAACCACTTTCAAATTTCCTGTAATGACACCAGCCGTCAGGCCATCAACTACAAAGAAGGTGTTACCGATGATCTGCATCACAAAATAGGTCAGAACCAGACCGAGCAGCATCGTCAGCAGCGGAGCCCATTTTGTATCAACGCGGTAATTTGCCAAAAACCGGGCCGAAGGATAGACCCATTTTTCGGTAAATTTGCGAACCTTAAATCCGAACCTGCCGACCTTGCCGAACGGATTTGGGTCGGTAAAGTTAAATATCATCCGCAGCAAAAGCACGCCGATAAATAAGCCGAACAGCGACCAGACGACGAGAAAGATTATCGGATAAATCGTAAGTGACAACATAAAGAATAATTAGCCGCAGATGGACGAAGATAAGCGCTGATATGAACAATCAGTATGTTTATGAATGTTTTTCATCCTATGCTTTATCCGCGACATCTGCGTTTATCTGCGGCCAAAACTTCTTTCGCCAAAGATCGCTGTTCCGACGCGGACGACTGTCGCTCCTTCTTCGATCGCGACCTCAAAATCGTGGCTCATCCCCATCGAAAGCTCGCCGCCTGGGAATAGGCGATCACGTACCTCTCGGAGCCGTTTGAAAAATGGGCGTGTTGCCTCAGGGTCGTCGTAAAATGGCGGTAACAACATAAAGCCGTCAAATTTCAAACATTTACACGTCTGCAAATAGCTGAACAGTTTAGGTAGGTCGCTTTCGGCTACGCCGGATTTTGTCTCTTCACCCGCGAGATCGACCTGCACAAAGACCGAAAGTTCCGTACGGCCCTCTTCAATACAAATACGCTCGAGTCTGTCGGCGAGTTCGACCGAATCGACCGAGTGGATGACATCGAAAAGCTGCACAGCCTTTCGGGCTTTGTTAGATTGCAGATGCCCGATCAAGTGCCATTCGGCTACTCGACGACCTATTTCGAGGATCTTCGATTCAGCTTCTTGCACCTTGTTTTCGCCTAAAATATTGGCTCCAACGGCTATTGCCTCGCGCAAGACCTGAGCCGGATGCGTCTTACTTACGGCGACGAGCTTTATCTCGCTCGCGTCCCGACCTGCACGATACGCTGCACTCCCGATCCTTGCCTGAATAACAGCTAAATTCTCACGCAAACTCGTTTCCACTTGTCAAATATAGCAAATCGGAGAGCTAATCTTGAGTTTTCGCGTCCAAATTCGTATTATCAATGTTCGAAACGCGGACGTGGCGGAACTGGTAGACGCGCAGGTCTCAGAAGCCTGTGGGAGCAATCTCGTGGAAGTTCGATTCTTCTCGTCCGCACCACATTAAAGGATGAAATATGAGGGATGAAAGATGAAAGTCTGTTGTCCCCTTTTTCATTTGTAGGAAAATCATTATAAATGCGTTCTGAATTTATCGAATCCATCAATACTCACCAAGCCGCATTCGGCTTGAGCCTCGATGAAGCTCAGATCGCTAAACTCGCCGATTATTACGACCTGATTCAGCAAAAGAATGAGTTTCTACATCTAGTCGCTCCGATGGCGGCTGAGGAATTTGCGATACGCCACATTCTCGAATCGCTCACGCTGCTCGAACATCTGCCGATGAGTGTGAAATTTGCGGACGTCGGAGCAGGCGGCGGTTTGCCGTCTATTCCGTGTTTACTCGTTCGCGAAGGCCTCACCGCGGTCCTGATCGAATCCAAATTAAAGAAAGCGAAATTTCTCTTAACTGCGGTCGAAACCCTTGGCCTCGCCTCGCGTGTTCGGGTCGCACAGGATCAATTTGAAGAGGTG
>JAYVOS010000188.1:0-1941 GCA_043757775.1 Chloracidobacterium sp.
CGCTGGAGTTTCTCTTCGGCTAGCTGTTTACCCGAAATGTCTTGGATCTGAAATATGAGATTAGGCTGGGATGACTTAGTGTCGCTCGCCGTCGAAACGCTCCACGATGTCCATACCGTGCGACCCGTTTTGTGGATATACCGCTGCTCCATCTGGCAGTTTGGTTTCTGTCCCGACAGCAGCTCATGTATCTTCACCAGCGTAAGCCCAAGGTCATCGGGCAAAGTGATCGCCTGAAAATCCATCGCAAGAAATTCCTGTTCGCTGTAGCCAAGTATATCGGTCAGAGCCTGATTGACCTTTAACCAACTGCCGGTCGAAGACAAAAGCCCAATACCGATCGGGGCGTAGTCAAAGGCACTGCGAAATCGCTCTTCTGATTCTTTCAGAGCTTCGGATTGAGTCTCTAATATCTTTGCGTATTGCTCGGCCTGCTCGGCTTGCTGCGTCGCGATCTCGACGTTCTTCATGTACATTCTGTAGGACAAAAATACAAAGAAAATCACGGGAAACGTCGCAAATATTACGCCGATGCCGATGGTGTCTGCCATCTGGACCAGACTACCAGCGGCTCCGACCCCGATAAAATATGAAAAGAATGTCCAAATGTATTTGGATTTCCATGTTTCCCAAAGCGGAAGAGCATTTTTTAGAGCGTCGTGTATTGCGGCAAACGAAGTGTTTGCAATAAACTGCGTAAGGGCAATGACCGAAAGGGCAATGACGAAATTTGTACGATTGTCGCCGCGTCCATGCAGCTGATTTTCGGAATAAAGTCCGAAAATGTTTAATATCAATACAACTAATGTCGTCGAGACCGCCATAGTCGCTGCATTGAAAAAGACGGTGATCTTTTTATTACAAAATCTCCAAGACGAAGCAAATGCCTCAATGGCGGACAGAATAATGGCGAATTCACCTCCATACATCAGGAGGACGAGAAAGATGAAAGTGTCTGATACTGCAATGTGAGATTTAAATCTTGGGATCGGGATAGTTATCTGCGAGCCTAACGACACAGTCAGCCCGCACAGAATCAATACATATACATCCAACCGTTCAATCGGCAAGCGCACAAACGCCGCTATTAAGCTAATAGCTCCAATGATAATCACTGCCGACATATATCGGCTTGAGACTTTTTGATTATTCATGAAATGCGGCTGAGGTTAAGATACTATGGGTATCTCGTATTAGGTTTAACTCAAACGACGCATTGGGAGCAGGCAGTTTGAAAATGGAAAAGCTGAGCTCAAATTTTGAACCCAGCTAATTATGACTTAGTTTAACATTGTTGTCTAGGCTTATTATTCTAACAGATGACGTTACGCACCATTTGTGTGCCTGAAGCATTAACTACATTGAAGGCGTATCATCGCCATTAAGTGCCGAGTCGCCAACGAGCACTCCATCGCCAACGAGTACGCCGTCCCCGACCAGAACTCCGTCTCCCACCAAAACTCCATCGCCAACGAGCACGCCGTCCCCGACCAGAACTCCGTCTCCCACCAAAACTCCATCGCCAACGAGTACGCCATCGCCTACCAGCACACCGTATGATAGATACGTTGTGCCGGCCCCTAGAGCCGTGCCGTTGCTAGTCGTAACATCTCGGTTCAGGGTAAGACCGTCGCCAAAATAGCTTGTGGTATTGAGCAAGAAATTTCCTGCGGCAAAATTAACACCTGCTCCGACGATGTTTTCACGTTTGTAAACAGTCTGAAACTGCGACACTAGATTCGCACCCGAAACCATCGTAAATTTGCCTGTGACAAACTGTGCCCACGGGAACGAATATCCGCCGATCGTCGTGGTCGTTGTAGGCATCGTCCAACCTGTAGGAACGGTTGTTGTGCCTTTGGCGAGCGTCTGAAAATCGGCATCTGTCCTGAGCGAGCGGGCCAAGCGGACGGCCCCTTCGATATTGAGTTGACCAGCACC
>JAYVOS010000189.1:0-1941 GCA_043757775.1 Chloracidobacterium sp.
CTCCCGGGACGTATGGCTCGGCGGTTGGCGTTGTAATTTACGTTCTTGTTACGACTTTAGAGAGAAGTCTTGCAACAACCTACTTTTCAAAGATTCATCCTAATTTCTCAATTTGGTCTGACGATTCGATGGTGCATGTTAACGCAGTGATATGGAGCATAAATGTTGTTATGCTTGCAGGTTTTTGCCTCATCGGTATCTGGGCATCCAACCGCTCAATACCATTTTTGGGTAATGAGGATCCTTCGGAAGCTGTAGTTGACGAAGTTATGGGGCAACTCATTACCTTTGCTATCGTCCCGTATATGATTATTTCTTGGCCTTTTGGAACAGTAACAGCGATAGTCGCGGGTTTTTTGCTTTTCAGACTATTCGATATTTGGAAGCCTTATCCCGTGCGTACGCTTGAAGTGTTACCAGGTGGGCTTGGAGTCTGTGCCGATGATATAGTAGCGGGATTTTATGCAGGTATTTGTCTTGCTGTCGGTTGTGCAATATCCATAGCGCTATGATTTATCACGTCCTGCCCGGCGATTCTCTGGCCGGGGAATTCAAAAACACTGATATCGAGGGCGATGTTATCGTCTGCCGCAAATGCCTCATTGTCGGCCCGGTCGATGCTGAGACGCCGTTCGAATTTTGGGACGAGCGTGCGAGATTTATCCTGTCCGAATACGGAGAGGACGAGATCGAGTTTCACGAACGTGTCGCTGATGAGCTTGAAAAACTTGTTGACATCGAAGCCGATGATGAAGTTAACCTATGGTTCGAATACGAGCTGTTTTGCAGTGTTAATATGTGGTTTTGTCTGTCGCAGCTACGTGACAGCGGAGCGGCAGTTTATCGAGTTGAACCGGTGATGCTCACCGCTGAGGACCGTTGGAAAGGCTTTGGAACCGCAGAGGCAGACGATCTACAAAAGTATTTTGACACGCGGAAATATCTAAATATCGAAGACATTGAGCTTGGTGGCGGTCTATGGGATGCCTATCGCCGAAAGGATCACAAACAGCTAAAAGACCTCGCCACAAAGACCTCTGACCGCTTTCCTTATTTATCTGAGGTCGTCAATGCCGCAATCGATAAAGATACAAAGCCCAAACAGATCCTCAAAGACATTCTTGCCGAGGGCGTCACAGAATTTCCGGATATTTTTATTGAATTCACAAAGCGTGCAGGCGTTTACGGCTACGGCGATCTTCAGGTTGAGCGTTTGATGGATCAGATGTGACCGTCTTCGTCCTCCGCAACCGGAGTTTGTGATTCGGGTATCTCATCCTCAGGCTGAAATATCCAGCCCCGACGCCAGAAATATAGCAGCAGCAAGCAGGTGAGCAGTGCCATTAAACCCAAAACAACGAAGTAGCCATTCGCAGTTTTGAGCTCCGGCATGTTTTCGAAATTCATGCCGTAAATGCCCGCGATCAGCGTGAGCGGCAGCAGGATTCCCGACAAAACTGCCAGGGTCTTCATCACCTCGTTCATTTTATTCGAGACTACGGCAAGATGTATTTCAAACAGCCCGCCAACAAGGTCACGGTAATTTTCCGCCAGATCCGACATCCGCAGCAGATGGTCATGAACATCGCGAAAAAATGGAATCGTTTCTTTTGGGATCTGGGAAAACTCGCCGTGTGACATCCGGTACATTACTTCCAGTTGCCTGGACGAGATACGTTTCAGCCGGGCTACGCTTCGCCGCACATCCATTATCTCTGATAAGATCTGGTTGCTGCTCCGCTTCATTCTGAATACCCTTTCTTCAAGATCCGAAATTGTAGTATCAAAATCATCTACCACGGGCATATACAGGTCGACCACGCAGTCCAGTATCTGATGCAGCAGATATGCCGCACCGCGTTGCATTGCAAATGTGCTGGCACGAACCTGCGATTTGACGGTCTTGATGCTCTGAAATTTTTCTACGTGAAATGTAATGAC
>JAYVOS010000190.1:0-26377 GCA_043757775.1 Chloracidobacterium sp.
CGATAAAGCTCCAGCCCATCACAGGCACGACCCGCACCGAAAAAGCTCCTCCGCACACGACCGCCGCACCATAAGTGAGCATACATACAGGTGCCATAGCGTTGTATTCGCCAAAACGCCACAGCCCGAGCACGATGACAACACCGACGATCAGCGGCGGTGCAAAGCTCATTGCAAATTTTCGCGAAGGGCCGGACAGCAACGAAGTGTTATCGATACGCGATTTTTGCCACATCGCGAGCAGCCCGATGGCAAATGCGAGACATGCCTCGACCAGCCAAGTCGCAAGCGAATCGACCAGATAGATCTGCGTGCTTGCAATATAAGCGGCGGCAACAGCGGTCACGCCCATCAGAATGCCGCCGTAACCCGGAACAGCCGTAAAGCTCGTGGAGCGTTCCATCGTCTCGCGGATAAACTGCAGATTGTCGATAGCTCGGTCGCCTATTTGAACAGGTTCGTTAGCATTTTTCATCTTTGGGGACAGCGTTCGTTTTCGCCATAGTAAATTGAAATTACACCAAGTAGTATTGTTTGTCAAGAACTTAATAATACAAAGTAGATTATTTTTTGCGACTTTTCCGTAGGCATGTCCGTCTAATAATCGTAGGCAAATAAATATGTTTCGCCGGGTCACAGCGTTTGTGGGTCTGACAGTGCTCTTGGGCTCTGTTTTTGTGAGCGCTCAAAAGCCGGACGAGACGATCAAGGTCGCAACCGATCTCGTGAGCGTTCCTACTATCGTCAGCGACCGAAATGGGCGTTATATCCCTAATCTAACCCAAACGGATTTCACAATATTGCAGGATGGCGCGCAGCAGACGATCGAGTTTTTCGCCGCTACCGAAGAACCGATCAATGTCGCTCTGCTCATCGACACGAGCCAGAGCACACGGCCCGTGCTGGGCGATATCAAGGATTCGGCAAAATCATTTATCAAGCTGCTCTCGCCTAAGGACAAAGCGATGATCGTGAGTTTTGATTACGACACGCATATCTTATGTAATCTAACGAGCGATCAAGAGCAGTTAAAAAAAGCTATCAAACAGGCAGAAATACCTGACTATATGTTTGGCACCACTCTGCGTGATGCTGTGTATCAGACGGTAAACAATACGTTTAAGGGATTGACAGGACGCAAAGCGATCATCCTGCTAACCGACGGCAAAGACGCGGGCAGCATCATCGCGAGCCGCGAGCTTCTCTACCGACTTGAGGAAAGTGACACGCTCATTTACACCGTATTTTTCAAAACGGACGAAAGACAGCAGATGCGGCAATTTAATCGGTTTCCGCGTGGCGGTAGACGAGGCGGAGGGATCTTTGGTGGAGTTTTCCGCCGATGCAGAGGCCAAATCCGCGTAACGAACGCCGTGAAGCTCGTGTCGAAGAAGAAAACCGTGCGGCCGAGGAATTTTTGCAAAAAATGTCAGATCTGACGGCCGGACGCCTGTATTCGAGCAAAGACGGCAAGCTGAAAAAGACATTCGCGATGATCGTCGAAGAGCTTCGCTACCAGTATCGGCTGGGCTTTTATCCGTCTAATGACAACGCCGAAAACGCTCTCCACAACATCAAAGTAAAGGTCGAGCGTCAAGACGCGGTCGTCCGCTCACGCGGCAGTTATCGAACCAAAAAGCCCTAGACACAATTCAATAGATCACCACTTTTCCACGACAAGGATTCCGGTAATTCCTCCTTTCTTGGCTTTGCCATCGAAGTGACCTGACACAATTTCATTAATATTGACCGGTATAGGCTCGTCGATCTGACCGATACCGACATATGTCGTCATCAAAATGCCCATTTTTACTGGGCGATAAGTGTGGCATACGGTTTGCAAAACAATTCTCGCCGGATGTCCCACGCCGGTTTTGAGACCAGATCAATTAACGAAACTTATGTGTCAATACATCACGTCAAAACTTGCAGTGCTTTTTCTTTTGACTGCAACCATCGGTGGGGTGCTCCCTGTTCAAAGTCTCGGACAGAAAGCGGATCGCGTGTTATCCCGCAAACAAATACCGCTCGAGGCCGAGCCTATGACAAAACAGGAGATACCAAAAATATCCCCTGACTTGGTTTCATACGCTAACTTGACCAAAAACGGACGGGTTTCTGCAGTAATTCAATTTAATCGACCACCAACGGCTCAGTTACTCACTGACCTGCAACTCAATGGGATCAGACTCGGCGTTTTGAATAATCAGCTCAGGACGATGACGGTCACGCTGCCGCGAACCTCGATGACGTGGCTTGCCGGACAGGCCCAGGTTACTGCGGTTACTCGGGACCTGCCAGTTTTTAATACGGGACACATTACAACGACAACCGGAGACGAAGCAGTCAGGTCGGTGCCGCCATTAGGGTTATTGACTCAGGACGGAAGTGGCGTGGGCATCGCAATTCTAGATTCGGGGATATACGCTGGACATAGATCCCTTTCCGGAAGCGGAAGCTTAGCTCGAACCCTCCTAAGTATGGATTTCACCGGTGAGAGTCGTACGGACGATGCTTTCGGTCACGGAACGCACGTTGCAGCTGCGGCGGCCGCAAACTACGACATTGGAGATGCAAACGGCGGTTTCGCAGGCGGCGGTTCTAATGCAAATCTCTATAATCTCAGAGTTCTTGACCGCAACGGACACGGCACGTCAAGAAGTGTGCTGGCAGCCATCGAGTGGTTGTTAAATTATGGCCGGCTAAACAATATTCGTGTCGTAAATATGAGCTTTGGAACGCCCGCCGTCGACTCTTATCAGGTCGATCCGATATGCAGGGGCGTACGAAAACTCGTCAACGCGGGATTCGTAGTCATCGTCGCCGCAGGTAATGACGGCAAAACGAGTGTAGACTCAGCTTACGGTCCGGCAGGCAGTAAAGTCTATGGCCTTGTTCATTCACCCGGAATTGAGCCCTCGGCAATTACCGTAGGAGCGACAAACACAAAACAAACCGACTCGCGAGCGGACGATACCGTAGCTACCTTTAGCTCACGCGGCCCGACCCGATCCTCCTGGACAGGAGCGGACGGAATGAAGCATTTCGACAATATTGTAAAACCCGATCTCGTCGCTCCCGGCAATAAGGTCATCTATGCCGAATCTCCTAATAACCTGATCGTCTCAACACATCCGGGGCTGCATATAAATAACCCCGGAAGTGGCAATTCTGCGTCAAGGCAAGTGATGCAGATGAGCGGCACATCCGTTTCAGCTCCGGTAGTAGCCGGAACTGTCGCAATGATGCTGCAGGCTAATCCTCAACTGACACCGAACATGGTTAAGGCGATCCTGGAATACACGGCTCAGCCGTTGGCCGGATTTAACCAATTTGAGCAAGGTGCCGGTGAATTGAATGCCAAGGGCGCCGTCGAGATCGCTCGCCTTGTAACGCAAGGCCTACTGGGAAGTCAACGAAACGACACTATCATTTCATCGATGCCTCCTGCTTCGTCAACGATCTCAGGCCCCGCGTTCACGTGGTCACAGGTCATGAACGTCAGACACGGATTTATGAAAGGAGATAATCTCCTGAAGAAATACCAAACGGTTTACGATCAAGGAAAAACATTGGGCGATGCCGTAACCGAAAGCTACAATACGCAATCGATCAATAGCGGTTATATGACTGTCGGAATAGACCTTTATGACTCGATATTTACCTTTAGTAATTCGGGTAGTGAGGGGAATAATCCGTGGGATGGGACTACTCCGATCATGACTAACGGCATCCTTATGAGTGACGGTATTCTCATCAGCGATGGGATACTGATCAGCGACGGTATTTTGATCAGCGACGGTATTTTGATCTCTGACGGTATTTTGATCAGCGACGCGACGGAAGGAGAATAACCATTTCTGCAGGAGATAACATGGCCGTGTCCCCGTAGGACACGGTCATTTTTTTGCCTTGTCCTTTGGAGCGTTAGCTTTGTCGCCGAGGTTTTCGACGGGGCCGGCGTTAGGGTCGGCGGTTGAGAATGTCAGGCGTGTGCCCTGCATTGTAAAGGAGTTGCTGTTCCATTTGTAAACACTGCGGGTGAAATAGGTCGGGCAGCAGAGCTGTTCGCGGTCGTCCCCGACTTTTCCGGTCTCCATTTGATTGAGCAAAAAGCGATCCTGTCCGTAAAGCTCGACTACAAACAAACCGTTTTCCGCACGAATATCTTTTAGTCCGCCGTCCGCACGGTCGCCGGTTCGAAACGTCCAGATAAGCTCCGGTGCACCATTTTTCCAAGTGAAGACATAAACGATCTGCGGTATCGCACCGCCGCCGGTCTCGATCTTGAGTATGACGAAAGCCTCGTCCTGGCCGTCGTTAGTCACGTCGAAATACTTGGTCGCGACGTACGACATCCCGATGCGGCGGTCTTCTTTTGCCTCGGTCGCGACAGGTTCGAGCTTGCCGTTTACCAGCTTGATCTCGCTGCCGTCAGGATTTTCCCAACCGTGCGGCAGCGGATAGGTATAGTTTTTAAAATCAAACCTGCCGATCGGATAGGCAGTGTTTTTATTGCGGTCATCGAGCAGTTGGGATTGCAGATTAGGTATCGACGACGTAGGAACAGGCGCAGGCGTTGCGACAACCTCCGCCGGAGACGGAGCAATCGTCGCCTGCGGCGTTGGCGTATTTTCGACACTCTTTTGGCAGCCGACACAAAAGGCTGTCAACATCCATACAACTATTAAATAGTATTTACTTTCCATCAAAACCCTGCGGCTCTCCCGCAGGCGGCAGAGCCGATATAAATTTTGGGGGAGACAACGGAGAAGTAAAACTTCTCCGCAAATAGATGGGCAAAGCCCGAAGATCGTTACGCCCGTGTAAGGCTGCGATACTTGATCCTATGCGGCTGGTCGGCGTCGTGGCCGAGTCGGCGTTTGCGGTCGGCTTCGTATTCGCTGTAGTTTCCGTCGAAATATTCGACGTGGCTGTCGCCCTCAAACGCGAGAATGTGCGTCGCGATGCGGTCCAAAAACCAACGATCATGTGATATTACGACAGCACAGCCGCCAAAGTTTTCGAGCGACTCTTCGAGAGCACGCATCGTATTGACGTCGATGTCGTTGGTCGGCTCATCGAGCAGCAGGACATTGGCACCCGATTTGAGCATTTTGGCAAGATGGACGCGGTTACGTTCGCCGCCGGACAACTGCCCAACGAATTTTTGCTGGTCGGGGCCGGAGAAGTTGAATTTCGAGACGTACGTGCGGGCATTCATCTCGCGTTTGCCTAGCATCACAAAATCGAGCCCGTCGGCGATCTCGTCAAAGACCGTTTTCTCCCCATTCAGGCTATCACGCGATTGATCGACATAGCCGAGCTTGACCGTTTCGCCGACTTTGAACGAGCCGCTATCGGGCGTATCTTGTCCCGTGATCAAGCGAAAAAGCGTCGTTTTACCGGCTCCATTTGGCCCGATAATGCCGACGATGCCGCCTTTCGGCAGCGAGAATTCGAGATTTTCGAAAAGAACTGTGTCGCCGTAACCTTTGGAAACGCCGTGGGCCTCGATGACAATGTCGCCGAGCCGCGGGCCGGGCGGAATGTAGATCTCAAGCGTGTCGGCACGCTCCTCTGACTTGCTGGCGACCAGCTCTTCGTAGTCTTTGATACGAGCTTTTGACTTAGCGTGACGGCCCTTGGTTCCCATCCGGATCCACTCAAGCTCGCGGTCGAGCGTCTTTTGCAATTTGTCTTCGCTTCGTGATTCCTGGGCGAGCCGTGCACTTTTTTGCTCGAGCCAAGACGAGTAATTCCCTTCGTAAGGTATGCCGCGGCCGTGGTCGAGCTCAAGTATCCAACCGGCAATATTATCGAGGAAATAACGATCGTGAGTGACAGCGATGATCGTGCCTTCGTAAAGCTGCAGATGGTGCTCGAGCCACGCGACGGATTCGGCGTCGAGGTGATTGGTCGGCTCATCGAGCAGCAAAATATCGGGCTTCAACAGTAGTAGACGGCACAGCGCAACGCGGCGTTTTTCACCACCGCTCAAGGTGCCGATAACAGCGTCAGGAGGCGGACAACGCAGCGCGTCCATAGCCATCTCTAGCCGCGAATCGATATCCCAGGCGTCAGCGTGGTCAAGTTTTTCCTGAACCGCACCCTGGCGTTCGATAAGCGCCGTCATCGCGTCGTCATCCATCGGCTCCGCAAATTTTGCGTTGATCTCTTCGAATTCCTTGAGCAGATCAACAGTGCCCTGCACCGCTTCTTCGACTATCTGCTGGACGGTTTTTGTCTCGTCGAGCTTTGGTTCCTGTTCGAGGTATCCTATCGAATATCCCTTAGAAAAAACGATCTCGCCGTTAAATTCGGTGTCCGTTCCTGCGATTATACGCAGCAAAGACGATTTACCCGCGCCATTCAAGCCCAGCACACCGATCTTTGCCCCGTAAAAAAATGACATATAGATGTCCTTCAGGACAGCCTTTTTGTCGTAAAGTTTACTAACATTGACCATCGAAAAGATGATCTTATTTGGTTCTGGATTACTCATAATTAACGAAATTTTGAACGCGGATTTAACAGATTGAGCGGATGAAGATGGATAAGAAAATCCATGTTTTTTTAGATCCGCGAAAATCCGCTCGATCCGCTAAATCTGCTTTCTAAGAAATCTCTTCCCTTCGCACCCTCAAGGTATCAATTCGATCCCGCTTTACTTCAAAACCAATTCCCGGCGCGTCAGGTGCGGTGATCGTGCCGTTTGCTGAGACTTCGACCTCCGGTTCGATGATGTCTTCGTGCCAGTAGCGTTTGCTTGCCGAAACGTCGCCGGGCATGGTGTAGCCGGCGAGGGTAGAGATGGCGATGTTGTGGGCGCGGCCGATGCCGGACTCGAGCATGCCGCCGCACCAGACGGGCATACCGGCTTCGCGGCAAATCTTTTCGACGAGCTTTGACTGCGTATGGCCTCCGACGCGGCCGTTTTTCAGATTGATGATCTTGCCGGATCTTAGTTCGATGGCTTTGCGGGCGTCATCCGGCGATTTTATAGGCTCATCGAGACAGATCGGCGTTTTGAGCTCACGCTGCAATTTCGCATGATCGATAATGTCGTCGTAGCCAAGCGGCTGTTCGAGCATCATCAGGTTGAATTCGTCGAGGCTTTTGAGCAAATCAATGTCTGCAAGCGAGTAAGCCGAATTGGCGTCGCCCATGAGCCTTATATCGCCAAACTCCGCCCGCACGGCTTTGATCACGTCGTAATCCCAACGAGGGCTTAACTTGATCTTGATACGTTTATAACCTGCTTCTAACTCGACTCGGATTTTTTCAATTAACTGCTCGACTGAATCTTGAATACCGATCGAGACGCCGCATTCGATAACTTGGTTGACGCCGCCGAGATGTCTCCATAATGGAACGCCGAGCTTTTTTGCTTCGAGATCCCAGCAGGCCGTTTCAATGCCTGATTTTGCCATTCGGTGGCCGCGAGCCCATTTCATCGCGTCCCAAACATCTGTCGCCGATGCAAATTCCTTGCCTACAACCATCGGAGCAAGTATCTTCTCCGCCGTCGCCCACGCCGAATCAGTCCACTCGTCCGAATAACCCGGCGACTCGCCGCAAGTGATCTCGCCCCAGCCTTCGCCGCCGTCAGCATCCTCGGCACGCACGAGAATAATGCGCCGTTCATAGGTCCGGCCAAAGCTCGTCTCAAAAAAATGGACAAGCGGCAGGTTTATCTCGATGAGTTCTATTGATCTAAGTTTGAACACAACAACAAAATATCTAGGTTAGTGATTACGGGAGAGAATTGCAATTTAAGAAGGTTTGAACACGGATTTAACGGATTAAACAGATCAATACGGACAAGAATAAAAAGCCATATTATGTATACCCATATCCGCGAAAATCTGTCTAATCCGTTTTATCCACGTTCAAAAAACCGTTTATTCTACGACTTCAAACTGCACAAACTGTGTCGCTACCTGCTGTTTTGCCTTGGCGAGCGTGTCGGTGACGATGATCTGCAGGATGTAATCGCCGGGAGCCATCTTTTCGCCGATGGCCAGCGCCCCTGCGGTTTTTAGATGCCGCAGATCGGTCTGGCCGAGTAGTTCGTATCGCTTTGCGGTGCCATCGAGAATGACCTTGCCGTCACGAAAAACACGGATCCGCGTCTGTAATTGCGGCTGTTTTGAGGCATCGAGTTTTGCATTATATATCTCACAGCCGTAACGCAAAACCGTTCCACGCTTAAGACGGCGGAGCGATGTATCAGACATTGGGTCAGTCGGAACACGAACAGGGTCAGGCGATGAGATCTTGATCCAATCGGCGTTTGAAAACTGTTCAAACAAGATGCTCGAGATCGTCAGGCGGTTTTTCTTGAGGTCGGGCACCTCGACAAACTGGCTGGCCGAACCGATCTTGCCGCCCTGCACATCGCGTATGGCAACGCGGTATTGATAGGCTCCGGGGGTTTTCACAGGAAATGAAAAATGGTAAACAAAGCCATCGGTAGTTATCTTTTTGAACGTATCGCCCTTTACGTTCAAGGCGTATGTCTTCGCGATCTGATCTATCTGCTGTCCGTTATCGCCAAACGTGGTCGCAAGCACATCAAAAACCGCTTTTTTGGATCCGTCTTTCTCATCGGTAAATTTAAGATCACTGGCATCAATATGCAGCAAGGACCGAACGAACGAACCGTTTTTTTCGTCGTTGCCGAAAAGAGCGTTGAAATGCAGATTGATCCCGTTAACCGCAAACGGCGAGATGAGGGCCGCCTCAAGTTGCTGCGACGGTGTCAGCGCAGCCGGGATCGCCGGTTTTTCGCGACTCGCAACATTAAAAAAGCCGCTCCGGTAACGAACGGTTGCCCCGGGCCTCAGCACTTTGACCTTGAGCGCGTTAAATTTACGTTTTGCCGCATCAAAAGTGTCCGAATCAGGCGCGTAGGCGACGAGGTAATAGCTCTGATCGTCCAGTATTTTGCGAACGCCGCCGCTCAGATCGTTGTTGTTCTTGACGTCAAAGCCCCCAGTTTCTGCCGCCAGATATGACAGTCCATCCTGTTTATCGAGCAGTTCGTCACGACGAGCCGACGCTTGTTTATCCATCGCGTCCGGGCTCGTATCAGAAATATTATCCTCAGCCGTAAACCCCGTGTACGCGAGTCCGCGGGCATCGACCGTGTAAAAAACCACCGACGAGCGGTTGGCTTCATCCACGAGTTCTTTTAAAAAATCCATCACGCGGCCGCTTTCCTGTATTCCATTTTCGTCGGTCTCAAACAGCTTGAAACCGTCGGAAAATAGGATCACCGATTTGCGGCCCGGCAATTCGCTCATGCCGGTAACGACATATTTGAGAGCCCCGAGCGTGCCGGTCGCGAAAACACTGGCGCGAAAATCATCTAGGCTCTGGCCGGTTCCGGAGTTTGTCGCGGTGTCGTCAGGCGTGGCCGACGGATCGGCTTGCAGCGATGTGTCAGGTGTCGCCTCTATCGGGGCAAACGCGCTGATGTCGCCGCTGCCCTGAGCGTTCCATTTCACTTTGTCGATCGCGGCATACAACACCCGCTTGTCCGATGTAAATTGCTGCAAAGCTCCGATGCCCGCACCTGTGCGAATTATCGCCACTAGATCGCCGTCCTGCATTTGCTCGTCAACGTATTTTTTGAGCGCACGCCGCGTCTGATACGCACTCTCAAATGACAGCGAAAGATCATCAACGACCAAGGCTATCGTACGCCTGATATTTTCCGCACGGAGTATTGCCGGAGGTACCGGGATCGCGTTTTTATCAACTACCGCAGGCTTTAAGATCGTGGTTTTTACCGAAGATATAAATGAAAAATTGCTGATCTGCTGCTTTTCACCGTTTTCGTAGATCTCGATCTCGGCAGGCTTGAGATCAGTGATGACCTTGCCGCTTTTGTCTGTAACGGTTACGTCCACCTGGATCAGGTTGGTCGATATCTTAACCACGTCGTCGTCCGGCGGTGTAGGTTTGGGTTTCGGAGCCGTGTCTTGCCCGAAAATATTTGCCGCAAGGAGCAAGATTGCCAAAACTAACAGGTAATAACTCTTCATTTCGTCGAACTCCAAACCAAGAACTGTATTTGTTATGATATAACGGTTTGGAGTTTCCACAAAAGCAATTTGAAATGGCAAATCCGCTTTTTCTTAATGCATCTTACTCTTCAAGGAGCCCTCGTCGCTTATGTTTCAAAGAATGGTAAATTTTTGCGTTACGGTTTTACTGCTATCAGTATTGTTCACCGTCGGTTGCTCGGCACAGCAGACCGAGGAACAAGCTCTGGCAAATTTGCGTGAAATGACGAGCGGCGGCAAGCTACCGCCGGAGAATGTGGTGGCTGATATCGAGTCGCGTTTTGCCGGAAAGCGCACAGGAGCCTTAGCAAAACTGCTCCATGCTCGCATCCGGTTTGAACAAAACGATTTTACCGGAGCCGCCGCGATATTAAATTCTGATGTCTTTAAGAAGAAAACAAAGGTCGCCGATCAGGCTCTGTGGCTGCGAGGAAGGGCATTGCAATCGGCGGGAAATCATGGCGAAGCATTGAACGTTTTTGCGGAGCTGATAAGAGATTTTCCGGATTCGATCCGGGCTCGCGACGCAAAATTGCTGTGGGCGACATCCGCAATTCAGGCCGGAAAGGCGGTCGAAGTGCCGCCGTTTCTTGTTGAACTGAGCGAAAAAAATGACGCAGATGCTTTGCTATCGACAGCAAAGGCTTATGAAACTCAAGGCTCACAGGCCGAAGCCATCAGATATTACCGCCGTACATATTTCTTTGCCGCAGGCTCAGCCGCCGCGAATGAAGCCGGAGCAAAATTGACATCGCTTGGCCAACCTCTGACACCGCAGACGGCTGACGAACAGCTCGCACGTGCCGACAAACTTCTCGCCGCAAAAAACTACGGCGATGCGGTTACTGCGTATTTGTTGCTCGCCAGTAATTTTCCAAACAGCCTCACACCGCAGACACGGCTTCGCCGTTTAACGGCGACAGCAAACGCAGGCCGGATGCCCGAGGCTCTGGAGGCTTTTAATTCGCTTCCTGCCTCGGCAATCGAACGGGAAGAAGGCTACCGTCAGCTCGTACTCGGTTACGCAAAAGCGAGATCTTGGGCACAGGCCCGATCAACTACAGATGCGATGCGTATCGCGTTTCCAAACGGAAAACTCGTCCCCAAAACATTGATCGATGCCGGCCTCGCCGCTCGCGAAGCGAAAAACCGCACTGACGAGGGCTATTTTCTAAATACGGCAGTCGCCTCGTTTCCAAACGCCATCGAGGTCGCACAGGCTCAGTTTGAGGCCGCTTGGTTTCAACATGAGGGCAACAATTATGCGCTGTCGTCGCAAGGCTTTATCGACCATCTCGCTCGATACGCAGGCCTTGACACGACCAATCGCGGCAAGGCAGGTTACTGGGCCGCCCGCGACAGCGAACGTGCAGGGAAAACCGCCGAGGCCTGTGCTTTATACGACGGCGTGATCTACCGCTACGGTGCTAATTGGTATGGCTACCAAGCTCTGGGACGGCTCACCTCGATGAAAGCTCAAGGCAATTGCAGCACGACCGCTCCGCCAAATCCGACCATCGCCAAAGCCGTCTCAAATCTGCGCGTCGTCAATGTCGTCGCCGAGACCTCCGGCCCAAAAGAGCTTACACGCATAGAAAAATCGGACGAACTTTCGATCGTCGGCCTCTTTGATTGGGCGATCGACGAGCTTACGGAAGCCAAGAAAACTGCAAATAATAGCCCAAAGATCAACCTTGCGTTGGCGCGGTATTACCGTTGGAAAGGTGACAATACGTCCGCTCTCGTCGCGATGCAAAAGAGCTATCCAGACTACGCACAGATGTTTCCAGAGGAGATGGGACGCGAAGAATGGGGCTTTTTCTATCCGCTGACAAACTGGGCCGATATACAAAAATGGGCAACTGCACGCGGGCTCGACCGCTATCAGGTCGCTGGTTTCATATGTCAGGAAACGGTATTTACCCCGCGAGCAAAGTCCGGAGCGAACGCCTACGGACTGATGCAGCTGCTGCTGCCGACGGCACGCTCCGTCGCAAAAAAATACGGGTTAGATTCGCCCGCCTCTGCCGAAGATCTGTATCAACCGGCACTAAACATCGAGCTCGGTACCGCCTTTCTAAAAGATAATTTCGCTAAATTTGGCCGAGTTGAATACGTTGCCGTCGCGTACAATGCCGGGCCGGGCCGCGTCCCGCAATGGCAAGCGACGCTGCCCGCCGAGATGGACGAATTCGTCGAGGCTATCCCTTTCAAAGAGACCAAGCAATACGTCCAGGGCATCATCCGCAACTCCGCCCAATACCGCCGCCTCTACGATGAAAACGGCAATTTCCGCTCAAACGTCGGCACACGGCCTCTGCGAGGCGAGATCGACTCAAAACCGCGCGAGCAATTTACCGCCGAAAATCCTGAAGTAATCGTCGATGGCGAAGGCGGGGAATAATTTTATACTTTAAATCGAGCTTTTATTTTAGAATGTGACTATGGAAAACGCAGTCGTTTCGATCTCTGCAGATGTTATGGGCGGCACAGCCGTATTCACCGGAACGCGCGTTCCAATTCAAACATTAATTGACTATTTGACGGGAGGAGACAGCATAGATGAATTTTTCGACGGCTTTCCGACCGTCAAGCGTGAACAGGTAATAAGCTTTTTGCAGCAGGCCGAAGTAGAAATGGAGAAAATTGCCGCGTGAAAATATTGCTTGACGAGTGCATTGACCGTCGATTTGGACGCGATCTAACAGGCCATGATGTATGGACCGTCCCGCAAATGGGCTGGACAGGGGTTAAAAACGGCTCCCTAATGACCCTCGCCGCAGATGAATTTGAGATTTTTATTACCGTCGATCGAAATCTGTCGTATCAACAAAATATCCCTAAATTTAACCTAGCTGTCATAGTTTTATCGTCTATATCCAATCGATACGCTGACCTCATACCATTTGCACCATTGATCCTCGAATGTATTCCTACATTAGTGATCGGCAACGTGACACAATTGTCATTGGACGGATTACGACCGTGATATAATTTCGCTATTCGGCTTTCAATTTTTTAATCAATTGGTTTCGTGAGGCGTGAGGTCTTTATATGGCAAAGCTCAGCATTAATCATAAGCAATATGAGACCGATTCGGACGGTAGTTCACTACTATTGTGGGTGATACGGGACGAGATCGGGCTTACGGGTACGAAATTTGGCTGCGGCATCGCTCAGTGCGGAGCCTGCACGGTTCACGTCGATGGCGAGGCTAAACGCTCTTGCGTCACGCCCCTCAGTGCAGTGATCGGCAAAGAGATCACGACGATCGAGGGATTGTCCCCGGACTCGAGCCACCCGCTGCAAAAAGCGTGGATCGCCGCCGATGCACCGCAATGCGGCTACTGCCAATCAGGCCAGATCATGACAGCCGCAGTTCTGCTAAAAAACAAACCCAAACCGACCGATGCTGACATCGATCAGGCAATGGCCCCGATCATCTGCCGCTGCGGCACATATAACCGTATAAAAGATGCGATCAAACTGGCCGCGATGAATGGAGGTAAATAAGATGACCATTAATAAAGACATCGATCGACGCTCATTCTTAAAAGCCACCATAGTCGCAGGCGGCGCACTTGTTTTCGGTATAAGTATGCCGAACCGGACCAAAGCTGAGGAGCGTTTTGGGCTAAACGCGGAACCGGCTGCGGATTTTAAGCCTAATGCGTTTATCAAGATCTCCAAGGACGGCAAAGTGACGGTTATCGTCGGACAATCCGAAATGGGACAGGGCGTTATGACCAGCCTGCCTATGATAGTCGCCGACGAACTCGAAGTTGACTGGGCAAATGTCTCGTTTGAGCATGGACCCGCCGACAAGGCGTTCTTCAATCCGGCGATGGGTATGCAGGGCACAGGCGGAAGCTCGAGCGTAAAGGGATTTTTCGCTCCTCTCAGAAAAGCCTCGGCGCAGGTCCGCGAAATGCTTATCGCCGCAGCGGCCGCTTCTTGGGGCGTCGCCGCCGACACATGCACTGCCGAGAACGGCAAGGTCGTACACGCTGCTTCAAAACGAAGCGTTCCCTACGGCGAATTGCTCGAGGCGGCAGCGAAGATCGCCCCTTCGGACAAACCGAAACTCAAAGATCCGAAAGATTTCAAGTACATCGGAAAGCCGGTCAAACGGCTCGACTCGCCCGCTAAGGTCAATGGAACGGCGATCTTTGGCATCGACGTCAAGGTGCCGGGCATGCTTTACGCGGCCGTTCTTCGCTCGCCGGTTATCGGCGGAACGGTCAAAACGGTCGACGATGCAGCCGCCAAAGCTATTAAAGGCGTAACGAACGTCGTGCCGCTCGGTTATGCTGTCGGTGTAATTGCCGACAGTTATATTGCGGCACGCAAAGGTCGATCCGCTCTAAAGGTTACATGGGATGAGGGGCCGATGGCAGCCGTTTCAAGCGAAACGATAATGAGATCGTTTACAGACGCTGAGGCCAATAAAAAAGGCCTTGAGGCAAAAAAGGTTGGAGACGTTGCCGCAGGACGCACTAAGGCCGCAAAGTCGATCGACGCGGTGTATTATGCTCCGTTCCTCGCCCACGCGACGATGGAGCCGATGAACTTTACAGCCGATGTTCGATCTGACCGGGCTGAGGTTTGGGGCGGCGTTCAAGCTCAGATGCTCGTTCAAGGGACGGTTGCCAAGGCCGCTGGCGTGCCGGTGGAAAAAGTTAAGGTCAACACAACCATGCTCGGCGGCGGTTTCGGACGTAGATTTGAAATGGACTACGTGATCGACGCGACCTTGCTGTCAAAGGCTGCCGGTAAGCCGGTCAAGGTCGTCTGGACCCGTGAGGATGATATGCAAAATGATATGTATCGCCCTGCGGTTTACAATAAAATGTCCGCCGGGATCGATGCCGTCGGCAAGCCAGTTTTCTGGCATCACCGCATCGCAACCGATGCTATTATGGCTCGTGCGGGAAAGGCCTTTGGCTTTATGCTTAAGGAAGACCAGCTAGACGATTCGTCGTTTGAGGGAGCACATAATCTTGAATACAAGATCCCCAATTTCCAATGCGATTGGATACGTGTGGATACGGGCGTTCCGGTCGGTTTTTGGCGTTCGGTCGGCAGTTCGCACACGGGCTTTTCGGTCGAGTGTTTTATGGACGAGCTCGCCGGGCTTGCCGGCAAAGATCCGCTCGAATACCGTCTGTCGCTGCTCGAGGAAAACTCTCGGCACGCCGCTGTACTTAAACTGGCCGCCGAAAAGGCCGGCTGGAGCACACCATTGCCGAAAGGTACAGGACGCGGCATTGCAGTCGCCGAAAGTTTCGGATCATACGTCGCTCACGTTGCCGAAGTTACGGTCGGTGCTGACGGAAAGGTCAGGGTGAACCGTGTCGTTTGCGCCGCTGATTGCGGCCAGATCGTCAATCCGGACACCGTCGAGGCACAAATGGAAAGTTCGGTGGTGTATGGCCTCTCAGCCGCTCTCTACGGTGAGATCACCCTCAAAGACGGTCGTGTCGTGCAAAAGAATTTCACCGACTATAAAGTATTGCGGATGAACGAGATGCCAAAAGTCGAGGTGTATATTGTGCCTAGTACAGAAAAGCACGGCGGTGTCGGCGAACCCGGAACCCCGCCGATCGCTCCGGCTGTGTGCAATGCGATATTTGCCGCAACCGGCAAACGTATCCGCACACTACCGATCAAACCGGCTGACCTAGTCGACAAGTCAAAAACCGGATAAGCAATATGAGTTCGAACAAATTAAAATTAGCGGTTCTTACGTTCGCGATCGCGGGGCTTGCCGTATTTACAGCGGCCAACCGTTCGGGCCGCATTGAGCGTGTCGAGGCTTCGACAATCAACGACGAGATCGCTGACACAAAGCCCGATCCGGCAAAGGCATGTGCGGCATTTAACGACGCGGTTAAGGTGTTCTTTTCGGCGAGATGCGTCAATTGCCATCCTGCCGGTGACGCTCCTTTGCAGGGCGACAAAATGGAGACACACGCAATGGACGTCAAACGCGGGCCCGATGGCCGCGGCGTCGGCGAAGTAAAATGTGCGACCTGTCATCAGGACATCAATCTCGACGGCGACAATCTGCCGCCCGGAACTCCCGATTGGCACATGCCCGGCGAGGAACACAAGATGCCGTTTCAAGGGCTAACGGCCGCACAGCTTTGCCGCAATCTGAAAGATCCGCTCGTAAATGGCGGGCGAAAAGCTCCAAAAGATGCCATCGCTCACCTCGCCACCGACCCCAAAGTTTTATGGGCGTGGGAACCCGGAAACGGACGGACGCTGCCGCCGCTTAGTCGTGACGATTTTATGAAAAAGATGAACGACTGGGTGACGTTTGGTGCGGCTTGTCCCGAATAAGGCTTTTTTCAATACAGGTCAAACGGCCCGCGGCTTGTACATACGAGCCGCGATTTTTATGAAAGAGATCAAGGAAATTTTAAGTGCCGTCGATGCATTTGCTGACAGTGAAAAAGCGATCCTCGCGACCGTAATCGACGTCCAAGGCTCAGGCTATCGTCTGCCCGGTGCGCGTATGCTGATGCTCGCCGATGGCGGGACTTTTGGCACCGTCTCAGGCGGCTGTCTCGAAGCAGACGTGCTCGAGCGGGCACGCAAAGTGCTCGCAAATGACGCGGCGGAGGTATTTACTTACGACACGACAGGCGACGAAAATTCCGTGTTCAGCATGAATATGGGCTGCCGCGGTATCATCCGGATCAGGCTCGAACCCGTCAGCAAGGACAGGTCTGTGATCGCAAAAATGCGTGCTGCATATTACGATCGCGAGCCGTCCGAAGATTTTGAGACGCCCGTTGCGGTGATGCTTTTCGGAGCCGGAGCAGATGCTGTTCCATTTGTTAGTATCGCCGCGGAACTCGGCTGGCAGGTCACGGTCCACGACCATCGTCCGGCGTTTTTGACGCCCGAAAGATTTCCGTCAGCTCAGAAACTCATCCTGCACATCGTCGATGAGCCTCTCGCCAAAATCGTCGCTGACGACCGGACCGCAGCCGTTATCATGACGCACAATTATTCCCGCGACCGTTCTATTTTGCCTGCTGTACTCGGCTCTGATGTTTTTTACGTCGGTGCTCTCGGCCCAAAAAGCCGCACGCAGCAAATACTAGACGAGATCTCTGCGAGTGGCATTACTTTTGCCGACGAACAGCTCGCACGGCTGTTCGCACCGGTCGGACTCGACGTCGGAGCCGACACGCCCGAAAGCATCGCTCTTTCTATAATCGGCGAGATCCAGAGCGTGCTGTCGAAACGCATTGGTGGTCATCTACGCGACCGCAAAGGCTCGATCTATGACCGCAATTAGTTCCCAAAAAATCGGCGGCATCTTGCTTGCTGCGGGCGGTTCGAGCCGTCTTGGCCAGCCAAAACAGCTATTACAATTTCGAGGAAAAACCCTTCTCCGCCGTGCCGCCGAGACGCTCTCAGCATCGCAATGTTCCGTTGTCGTTGTGGTTTTGGGTGCCGAGATCACGGGCTCGACAGCCGAGTTGACGGGTTTACCGGCAAATATTTGTATTAATAATGATTGGGCAAGCGGAATGAGTTCTTCGATCAAAGCAGGCCTCGACGACCTGCTCCAGATCGCTCCGGACATCGCCGCCGTTGTCATCGCTCTCTGCGACCAGCCAAATATTTCATCGTCCGACATCGACCGCTTGATCGATGCATTTGACCCGACGCATCCCCGCATCGCCGCCGCCGGATACAGCGGCACCGTCGGCGTCCCGGCGTTGTTCCCCGGTATCTTTTTCAAGGACCTCCAAAACCTCTCAGGCCACAAAGGCGCCCGAAATTTGATCCATCAAATGAAGGACACTATCACTATTCGACTCGATTCCGCATCTTTTGATATTGATACCCCAAAAGACACTTTGAACTTAGGCTAAAAAAATAATCGTTGTTAAATGGTATAATAATGGTATATATTTGATATGGATTTTGAATACGACCAGCAGAAAAGTGAATCGAACAAAATCAAGCACGGAATCGACTTCGAAGAGTCTCAGATTCTTTGGAATGATGAACGAGGACACGAATTAGCGGTCGAGTCAAGCAATGAGAGCAGGCATGTTCTTATTGCCCGTTATGTAGAGCGGCACTGGTCGGCGGTTTACACTTATCGAGGTAATAACATAAGAATCATTTCGGTTCGCCGTGCGAGACTCAAGGAGATTGCCTTATATGATAACCGCTGAAGAATTTGACGAAATTTTTGATCGTGGGGAAGAAGATATTGTTCAGTATCTTGACCTCAAATCTGCGCGTAGGATCAATCAGGAACCCCAAAGAGTTAATATCGACTTTCCCAAGTGGATAGTCCGGCGGCTTGATGAAGAATCGAATCTTCGAGGAGTCACCCGCCAGTCGCTGGTTAAAATGTGGATCGCTGAGCGGCTTGAAAAAGTCTAGCCTTACAGATTCTTCAAAATATAATCCGTCATCATCGTGTAGAGATGCTTGACCTGGGCCGGATTTTGGACCCCGTGGCGCTGGGTCGGGTATAGCATCAGGTCAAACTGCTTATCGGCCTGCTGCAAGGCATAGACGAGCTGCGTGGTGTTTTGCATGTGGACGTTGTCGTCCATCATGCCGTGGATAAGGAGCAGTTTGCCCGATAGATTTTTTGCGGCTTGGACGACAGATGAACGCTCGTAACCCTCGCGGTTATTTAGTGGTGTCATCATATAACGCTCCGTGTAGATCGAATCGTAGAGATGCTCGTCCGAAACGGTGCCGCCCGCGATGCCGACCTTCCACGAAGTGCTGTGCGTCAAAGCGTAGCTCGTCATCGAGCCGCCGTAGCTCCAGCCGTGCAGTCCGATACGCGAACCGTCAATGTATGGCAGGCCTTTAAGATAATTCAACCCGTCTTCGAGATCACGCAGCTCGAGGCTGTACATATTCTTATATATCGGCCAGACGGATTCTTCGCCTTTGCCGCTCGCCGTGCGATTGTCGCAAACCCAGACGATGTAGCCTTTTTGTGCAAGCAGCTGAAACCACATCATACGCGAACTTTGCCAGCGGTTAGCGACAGATGGAGCGTGCGGGCCCGAATAGGTAAATTCGAACACCGGATATTTCTTATTAGGGTCAAAATTTGGGGGCTTGATCATCATCGCTTCCATGACGAAACCATCGCGGGTAGAGACGTTCAAAAACTCGGGTGTGCTCAGACGATATTGGGCGAGCACATCGACGCGGTTTTCGTTAATTACGCGTTCCAAAGTGCCGTCAGCACGATAAAGCCTCGTTTGCGGCGGTATCGCAGCATCGCTCCAGGTATCGACAAAGTGCGTGAACGTCGGGTCAAAGCTCGCCGAATGTGTCCCGTTATCCTGCGTCAGACGCTGCGGTTCGCCGCCATTGATGCTGACGCGATAGACGTTTTCGGCAATGTGAGAATCTTTGGTCGCCGAAAAATACACCCAGCCGTTTTTCTCATCAACCCCGTAAAGACGGCGAACTTCCCATTTGCCGCTCGTCAGACGGCGGACGAGATCGCCGTTGCTGTTATATAGATACAGGTGCCGCCAGCCATCTCGAGCCGATTGCCAGACGCCGGTGCCATTGCTCAAAAACGCGGGATTGTCATAGACCTCGACATACGTCGGCGTCGTTTCAGTCAGCAGTTTTGTCGTTTTGCCAAGCGCGTCTGCGGTCATCAGGTCGAGCGAGGTCTGCTCGCGGTTCAGTGCCTGAAACGTGACAACCTTGCTGTCCGGCGACCAAGCGACACGTGCGATCAGCAGATCGTCCGGCTTGTAATACGACGTGTCGGCAAACTTTACCGCATTGCCAAGCCCGGTCAGAACCGGCGGCAGTTTTTCGCCGATCTTTGGTATGCGTCCGACGTTTGGAACGTAATTATTTTTTGTGACATCGACGATGCCGAGCTTTACTATCGGATTACCGTCACCCGCCTGCGGGTAGCTTGTGTTTTCGATCAACTGATTATTAGGAATATCATTGGCAATGACAAACTTCGGAACGGGCGCTTCGTCCAGTCTCAATAAAGCGATCGACCGCGAATCCGGCGACCACCAATAGCCGCGTTTCTGCCCTCGTCCGTAGAGTTCTTCTTCGTAAACCCAGTCGAGATAGCCGTTAAAAATGGGCTTGTCGCCCTCTTTGCCGTCGCGTGTAAGCTGTTTTTCATTAGATTTCGCGACATCGACGATGTAAAGATTATTGCCCCGCACAAAACTCACCAGCTTTCCGTCAGGGCTGAAATCCGCCTCAAGCTCAGCATCGCGTGTATTCGTCAGCCGCCGCACACTGCCGCTCGGGGCGTCGTAATACCACAGGTCGTTAGTGTAATTAAAAAGTATCCCGCTCTCATCCGCGTTAAACTGCAGCCCCGGCGAATTGACCATCGCGGTCGCATCATCAAGCTTTACCCCGGCACGCGAAAGAGCCGCAGTCACACGCCCACTGTCGAGATAGGGAACCACCTGTCCCGACATCGCATCGACCCGCATCAGCCTGCCATTAACGACCTGCTTAAACGACTTGCCGTCTCTCGCCCACTGCACCGACGTAGGTGTCCCCGAAAAACGCACCCGCTTCGCCGGATCCGCACCAAAGATATCATCTATCGTCAGTAGCCGACCCTGCCCAAACGCCACAGCCGAAAATGCAAAAAACACGACAACAAACCACTGGATCTTTTTCATATATTTAAGGTTCAAAATCGGGAAAGATTTTGTTGAATGATATTCGAAACTGTCTTTAATAAGCAAGGAGTAGCGAGCTGTAATTCAACAAAAAACATTGACAATGTGTATCTACTCGGATACAGTGATGTTTGTGTATTCTGTTCTTAAAACAGACATCTTTGATCGTTGGCTCGGCAGACTTCGTGACCAGAGGGCAAAAGCTAGGATCGCTGCACGTATCAGGTCGGCAGAATTTGGAAATCTTGGCGATGTGTCTTCTGTCGGAGAGGGTGTAAGCGAAATGCGAATTCACTATGGGCCCGGATATCGAGTTTATTTTACGATACGCGGAGGCGAGTTAATAATACTTCTCATCGGCGGAGATAAATCATCACAACCGAAAGATATAGCAAAAGCCAAGCTTATTGCGAGCGAATTAAAAAAGGGGGAAATGAGTTATGACTAAAGTTACAAAATTTGATGCTCCGGATTATCTCGACAGCGAAGAGGCAATAGCCGAATATCTGACCGCCGCTTTAGAAGACAAAAATCCGGATATTTTTCTGGCAGCCATCTCGGATGTCGCCAAAGTTCGCGGTATGGCCTCGATAGCAAAGAGCACCGGACTTGGCCGGGAAAGCCTGTATAAGGCCTTAGCTCCCGGAGCGAAACCGCGATATGAAACTATACTGAAAGTGCTAAATGGACTTGGGGTCAAAGTATCCGTAACCGTTTAAGCCTTCGGATGAGCCTTATCATAGACCTCGATCATTTTTTCCATCGAGACCTGAGTGTAGATCTGGGTCGTGGATAGTCTTGCGTGGCCGAGGAGTTCCTGGATGTCTCGGAGGTCTGCTCCGCTGTCGAGCAGGTGCGTCGCGAATGTGTGCCGCAGTGAGTGCGGTGAAATGTCATGAATGTCGGCACAGAGCTTAATGTATTTATCGATCATCCGACCGACCGAGCGTGTGGTGATGCGTGTGCCTTGATAGTTGAGAAACAGCGCCTGCGAGTCGCGTGCGCCTTCGGGGCAATTGACGAGAAAGGTGCCGCGAGTCGCGTCCATATAGAGCAGCACGGCCTGTGCCGCAGGGTCGCCAAATGGCACGATACGCTGTTTTTTGCGTTTGCCGGTGACCCGTACCATGCGTTCGCGAAAATCTATATCCGGGATATTGATGTTCGTCAGCTCTCCCACACGAATACCGGTCGCGTACAAAAACTCGAGTATCGCACGGTCGCGTCGTCCAAGATCAGTATTAACGTCCGGCGTCTCGATGAACCGCACGGCGTCCTCCATCGAGAGGTGATTTGGCAGCTTACGTTCGATCTTTGGCGTGGCGACCTGTTTGGCAGGGTTAGATTCGAGCTTGCCTTCACGGATAAGAAACTGAAAAAACGTGCGAAGACTCGCGAGCTTTCTCGCAACCGACGTTTTCTTATGGTCGGCATGCAGACCCGACATCCACTCGCGTATCGTCAAACGGTCGATCTCCGCCACCGGCATATCATCCCGCTTCTCCACGCTAAACAAATGCACCCGAAACTGCTCCAGATCGCTCGCATAATTACGCAGCGTATGCGGGCTCACATTCCGCTCGTATTTGAGGTGCTGGAGGAATTGGTTTAGGTGGTCGTTGAGCATCCGCTTTTATTAATATATCCCACGCCCAGATTTTTCGGGATTAGCTCTCGCTATTTCCAAAAGATAAAGACAAGCATCACGATAATAGCCGTTTGAAGGAGACTGGCGATCTACAAGGTGATAGCGACCCTCTTTCATTCCTTCGACTATCCATTGAGCACCGTCTTGTGCACCGCCTTCTTTATCTTCACCAAGTTTCCAAAACCCGGCTTGATCCATTCGCATGATGAAGGAACACCATTGCGAATCGGGAAGTGATCGTTCCTCATGACGAACTATCGCTCCGGGACTGTAGCCTCCTCTTCCACTCATTTCTGTAAATACAAGTTTCGTCTCGGTTATCGTATGCTCGACACGAATAGCCATCGGAGGATCAAATGTTCTCAGCCAAAGGAAACGGTAAATCTCTCGGTCAGATTCAACCGAATCCAACAGCGAGGGCTCTTGCATTGCCGCCAGAAAAGTACCGTACCAATCGAACCCGCCGTCAATAAAGTTGACGTGTTCATTTTGCCCCCCGGCTTCAAAATATCCGCTTTGTCCTTTTGAGATCTGTGATATATCGCGCGACAGTCCCGGAAAACTTGGCGAAACGCAACACGGCGTCACCTCACGAACATTGGCAAGCATGTCCGTATCTCCCACATTTGTGACCCAAAATGCGAAACGCAGATACCAACCGATAAATACGACGATCGCAATGAAAGGGATCAAAACGAGCAGCAGGATATAGCGTTTACGCATAGTGGACCGTACGAGAGATTCAGCGTTTCGGTACGTAGTAACCCTTTCGGGTTCTCAAACTTATATTAGGTTTATTTTTCACCGATAGCGAGATCTCGCGAAATTCGCCGCGTTTGTCGGCACCGTCTTCGGGGTAATAGCTTAGGACGTACTGCTGTGAGAGCTCGGCTGATATCTGATCGAACGCGGCATTCATCTCGCTCTCGTCGATCGGCGAATAGACGGCTCCGCCGGTCTGCTGGGCAATCTCGATCATGCGGCGTTCGGCGGTTAGCGCTCGGATATTGGCGTTGCCGCCGCGAACGCCGGTCCGCTTGTAATTTTCAAATTCCGACGTTTTAACCACGTAAACTTGGGCATTATTGACCTGCAGCACACGGATCACTTCATCCAGCGTCGTCCGGTCATCGCTGTAAGTGTCTTCGCCGTCCGAGACGATCACAACGACGCGGCGGCCGATCGAGGCTTTGAGATAGTTTGCCGACTTTACAATGCCATCGAGGAGAGCCGTCGCACCGGCAGGCGGCGGAAAATATTCGATAGCTGACGTAAGTTTTGACACGTCCTGCGTCAGAGCCTGCTCCAGCCGCGTAAAATCAGCCACCGAAAACAACGCAGCCATGTCTTTGTCAGGCCGGATAACACGTCGGAAAAACCGCACAGCCGCCTCGCGTTCGAAATCGCGTGCGATCAAAACACTCGCCGAATTATCAAACAGCATCGCTAAGCGTATGGGCGATTCGCTCCGTTCAAGTTCGCTGATCTCCGCTACCTTGCCGTCGACCTTTAATTCAAAATCCGAAAGTTTTAAGGTTGTTACCGCACGGCCGCCTGTGTCGAGAACTGAAACAGGTATCGGCACGAGCGTCGAATCTACTTTGATAACGTCCGGATCATCCGTTTTGGAAGTCGACGTAGGAGTCGTGGGCGTCGGCGTCGGCATACTCAAAACCGAAGGAGCCCCGAGCGGTCTCGGGCTTGGCGTTGGTGTTGGTGTTGGTGTTGGACCAGGCTTTTGCCGTCCCGACTGCGCCGCAACCGACGAGGCGATCAATAAAATTGTAACTACGGCAAATTTCATCAGCAAGAAAATAGAACACGGATAAAGCGGATTTAACGGATTAGCGCGGATCACATAATGTGAAACGCGGCGACCCATGGAATGTGGAGTTTAATTTCAGATCTGTGTAAATCCGTCTCATCCGCTTTTATCCGCGTTCCATTCCTTTGATTGTGGAATCCGCTAATTGTATGCCTACACAAAAATTAACTTCACCCCGGCAAACAGCAACACCACCGCCAACACGCGGCGCAGAGTCATCGAATCAAACTTTTTCGAGCCCAGCGTCGAGCCGATCAGCCCGCCTGCAACCGCCGCAGCGATCCACCACCAGACAGTGTTGGGCAGATCGCCGATGTGCGTCCCTTTGCCTAATAAATATCCGCCGAGCAGCCCGGCAAACGAATTGACGAGTATGAATAAAACGGAAACCGCCGCCGCCGTTTTCGTCTCCGCCCAACGCGCAAGCAGCAAAACCGGGGTCAAAAATATACCGCCGCCGACGCCGACCATTCCTGACAACAGCCCGATTGCAGCACCGATCAACAGCGCGGCAATTATCGGCGGATCAGTAGCGTTGTCGTCATTCTTTAACTTGATCGCGAGTCGAATAGCCGCAAGACAAAGCACCCCGCCGAGCACCATCTTATAAACGTCTATCGGCAACTGAATAATACCGCCGTAAAAAGCGAACGGTATCGAGGTCAAAGCAAACGGCCAAAACACACGCCAGCGAAAATATCCCGCCTTCCAAAATTGATACGTCCCGATCGACGCGACAAACAGATTCAGCACCAAAGCCGTCGGCTTTGCGACCTCCGGCATCACTCCCCAAAAAGCCACCACCGCCAAATACCCCGATGCCCCGCCATGCCCAACCGATGAATACATCACAGCGACTATGAAGACAGCGAGAATTATTAATAAGGTGGCGGTTTCCATTACGCTCTCTGCGTCTCCGCGTCTCTGCGGTTCACATCCTTGATCCACTCATCCCAATCTACAAGCGCACGCTCGACCTGAAACACATGCCGCTCGCGTTTCTTTTTATATATTTTCCTAAGCTCAGGCGGCAATTCCTGTATCAGGCCGAACGTTATATTCACCGGTTGAAAATTTTTGGTCTCGACGTTTGATACGTAGCGACACAGGGCTCCGATCGCCGAGGTCTGCGGTGCGGTTATCATGTCTTTATTATGCAACACGTTGACAGCGTTTATTCCCGCGAGCCAGCCAGTCGCGACCGATTCGACATAGCCCTCGACACCGGTGATCTGGCCGGCGAAAAACAAACGCGCATTCTCACGGGTCGAGAGAGTTTCATTTAATATCTTGGGCGAGTTGATAAATGTATTGCGGTGGATCTGTCCGAACTGCAAAAACTCGGCATTTTCGAGTCCGGGAATTAATTTGAGCACGCGTTCCTGTTCACCGTAACGGAGATGATTTTGAAAACCTACCATTCCATACGCATCGGCCATCATATTTTCCTGGCGAAGCTGGACGCAGGCATACGGCTCGTAGCCGGTCCGAGGGTCGTACAGCCCCTTCGGCTTCATCGGGCCAAACCGCAAGGTGTCCACTCCGCGACGTGCGATCTCCTCTATCGGCAGGCAGCTTTCAAACCAATGCGTGTCCTCAAACCGCTTGAGCGGCACGGATTTAGCCTCGACCAACCCGTCAAAAAACACCGCGTACTCGTCCGGCGACATCGGGCAATTGATGTAATCATCACCGCCTTTGCCGTAACGAGCCGCCTTAAATGCCACCGACATATCTATCGAATCCGCCGCGATGATCGGTGCGATCGCATCGTAAAAATAAAGCTGATCGTCACCCGTCAGCCGCATGATCTCTTTTGTCAGAGCCTCCGAGGTCAACGGTCCGGTCGCGATGATTGTGACTGGAGCGCAAGCATCCTGCTTGCTTCTTGGAATTTCTGACACTTCTTCACGGACAACCTCAATATTCGGATGTGCTTCGACACGTGCCGTTATCATCTCAGCAAATTTGATGCGGTCAACCGAAAGCGCCGCCCCGGCTGGCACCTTTGTCGCCTCAGCAACCTCCAGCACCATCGAGCCGCCGCAACGAAGCTCTTCTTTTAATAGATAAGGCGCCGAGCCTGGCTCGTCCGTCTTTAGCGAATTCGAACACACGATCTCCGCCAGCTTGTCCGTCCGATGCG
>JAYVOS010000191.1:0-1937 GCA_043757775.1 Chloracidobacterium sp.
TAGGTAAACGAGCCATATCCAGCCCTGAAAACGCTGTAAAAATTCAGCGATATTCTCCGCTGTAAATGACTGCGGATACATGAGAAACGAGCCGACACCTGCCAAGATCACGCAAAGCCATACTGCGAGGCAGGCATACCTAACCGCAGTGCTGATCTTTGTGAGTTTTGATCTTTTTTCCGCCATTTCTACAAATGAAAAAGCCGTGAGAATCTTCTCACGGCTCGTCAGTTATTAACAACTAAGGTCTGTCTCTAGGCAGTTTTTGCAGCTGCATCCATATCTACTTTCCAGCGAAGGACAGGTTTTCGTGCGGCGGTCGCTTCGTCGAGGCGTCCGATGCGTGTGGAATGCGGAGCGTCGATAACGAGCTGCGGATCATCCTGAGCTTCGCGGTCGATGTCGATCATTGCCGCGATAAATGCATCGAGATCGGCACGTCCGACCGACTCAGTCGGTTCGATAAGCATTGCCCCTTCGACCACAAGCGGAAAGTACACCGTCATCGGGTGAAAGCCGTAATCGATAAGACGTTTTGCTATGTCGAGCGTGACAACGCCTTTTTTCGACTGCTTTTTGTGCGAAAAGATCGCCTCGTGCATACAGTCCGATTCGAATGGCTTGTCGTATGTTTCGGCGAGTGCGTTTGAGACGTAGCGGGCATTCAATACCGCCATTTCTGTAGCTTCTTTGAGGCCAGTATCGCCGTGGGTATAGATATAAGACAGTGCACGCGTCATCATTCCAAAGTTTCCGTAAAAAGCCTTTACACGGCCGATCGATCCGGGATAATCGTAATTCAAACGGTAACTCTCACCGTCCTTTTCGATGCGTGGTGTAGGCAAAAAAGGTTTAAGTTCTGCCGAACATAGACAAGGGCCACAGCCGGGGCCGCCGCCGCCGTGGGGCGTTGAGAATGTTTTGTGCAGATTAAGATGGATGACGTCCACGCCCATATCGCCGGGGCGAGCGATGCCTACGAGAGCGTTCATATTTGCCCCATCCATATAGACGAGGCCGCCTGCGGCGTGAATAGTGGCGCAAATTTCTTTGATATTTCGCTCGAAAATGCCGACGGTATTTGGGTTTGTAAACATCACACCCGCGACACCGCCCTCAGAGCAAAGCTCGCGAAGATGCTTCATATCGGTCAAACCTTCTGAGGTTGAGCGGATCGTTTTTACAGTAAATCCCGACATCGCGGCGGATGCGGGATTCGTGCCGTGCGCCGAATCGGGAATCAGCATCACACGGCGGTCCTTCGATGCCTCACCATAGCGAGCGTCGAGAAATGCCCGTATAAGCATTACGCCCGTCATCTCGCCTTGAGCACCAGCGGCGGGTTGCAGAGAAATGCCGGCAAGCCCGGTGATCTCGCACAGGTCTTCTTCCAGACGATAGATAAGTTCGAGTGCTCCCTGCGTCTCTTCGGCAGGTGCGAGCGGGTGCAGCCCCGCAAAACCGCCAATACGAGCGATCTTTTCATTGAGCCGCGAATTATATTTCATCGTGCACGAACCGAGCGGATACATGCCGAGATCGATCGAATAGTTCCAAGTCGATATCCGAGTAAAATGACGCACGACATCGACCTCTGACACTTCGGGAACGCCGTCAAGACCATCATCACGACGCAAATTCGCAGGCATGAGGTCGTCGATATTTGTTTCGTCAACGTCCAGTTTTGGCAGACAATAACCCACGCGCCCGGTCTGCGACCGTTCAAAGATCAATCCCTCGTTTTGGGTCGGGTGTTGTGTAACTTTAGTAATACTCATTTTATGATTATAACCGCTAGTCTTCTTTTTTCTTAAAATCACCGCGCGAAAAATATTTTTCGATCAAACAATATAACAATATAAAAAAATACCGGCTGCCCATCTCATTGATCTTTAATTTTGATACGCCCGTTTTGCGGTTTTCCCAACTGTTTGGAA
>JAYVOS010000192.1:0-1936 GCA_043757775.1 Chloracidobacterium sp.
GATAATATCGAAGGCCCAACCCACTGGAACATTGTTTCCCCAGATACCGATACCATTTGCGAGCAGCCACATCACCGTAAACAGCAGCAATTGCGCGACCATAAATGCGAGGCCGAACCCGATAAACCAGTGAAAAGGCGTCCGTTTCTTTAACGTGACGTCACTGATCTTATCGGTCACACTCGCGTAGTTGTGATCGCCATCGAGCATCGACGGATGAAGTTTTTGTTGAAGTTCTTTATCGTGCTGCATAAAACTGATCTAGTGGCCCTCGCCTCCTGCAGTTTTGGTCTCGGCCTTGCCCTCAAAATGCGGTTTTCTGACCGGCGGCTTCTTGTAATCAGGCATATCCTTATTCTGGTTTTTCAGCCCAGCGAGATACGTCGTTCTCGGCTGGGTATTCAATTCATTTAGCAGGATGTAATCGCGTTCGTCTTTTTTGACCTTAGCGATCTTGCTGGTCGGGTCGCCCATGTCACCAAAAGTTATCGCTTCGGTCGGACACACCGCCTGACAAGCCGTCACCACCTCCCCGTCGCGGATCTTGCGGCCGTCTTTTTCGGCCTCGATCCTCGCTGCGGCGATACGCTGCGTGCAATACGTGCATTTTTCCATCACACCGCGGCTGCGGATCGTAACCTCAGGGTTACGCATCAGCTTGTATTGCGGCGTGTTCCAATCCTGATAAAGCAGGAAGTTAAAACGGCGGACCTTGTAAGGACAGTTATTTGAGCAATAACGCGTTCCCACACAGCGGTTATAGACCATGTCGTTCAGGCCTTCGGCACTGTGAACGGTAGCGTGAACCGGGCAGACAGTCTCACAAGGAGCCTGTTCGCACTGTTGGCACAAAACCGGCTGGAAATGCGGCCCGTCGGGATCGTTGATATCCGCTCCGCCGTAATAGGCGTCGATCCGAAGCCAGTGCATCTCGCGACTGCGGTTGATCTGCTCCTTACCAACGACCGGGATGTTATTTTCCGACTGGCACGCCAAAACACAGGCGTTGCAACCGACGCAGGAATTGATGTCTATCGACATTCCCCACTTGTAGTTCTGGTTGTAAAGAGTTTGGAATGGCTCACGCGGATACATTGACAGCGGATACATATCCTCCTGCTCACCGATCTTAGGATCTTTTACAAACTCATCGACATCCCAAACGCGAAGCAGATCGCGACCCTCCATATTAAAATGGATCTGGGTAGATGCAATATCAGCCTGCTGATTACGTTTAACGATCTCTCCAAAGCCGTTATTCATCGCATCAGAGCGTCGCACGTCAAAAGCGTTGTAACCGAGTCCGGTGCCGATCTTTCCGGCTTTTGTCCGGCCGTAGCCCATATAGATCGTGACCACATCATCGGGCTGGCCGGGAGTGATCCACATCGGAACCGGCTTTTCGATCTCGCCGCCCTGATATTTGAGGGTTACGGTGTCAGAAAACTGGTTGCCGCCCTTGGTATTAATAAAGCTTGTGCCTTGGGCACCTCCCGCAAATTCGCGTGCGTCGTTGCCGCGATTGATGCCCATTTTCTCAGCCGTTTTCGGGCTGATGAGAGCTACGTTTTCCCAAGTGATCTTATTGAGCGGATTAGGTAGTTCCTGCAGCCAGCCATTATTTACAAACCGTCCGTCATATACACACGGATCAGGCAGTATCGAAATTTCCAGGCCGCTGCCTGCGGTTTTTGTCTCAGGCTGACCCAAAAATGCGGTATTAGCCGTAACCGTTTTCGGTGCAGCAGCCGTATTTGGCACGATGCCGTCATGGATGGCTTTTCTCCAATTGTCTTCGAAATTCTTAGGAATGACAGCGGCAACTGTATTTGCAGCTGGAACGGTATTGGCTTCAGCTTTCGGAGCCTCTTTCGCCGGAGCAGGGGTTGCGATAACTTTCGGAGCCCCCTTGGCCGCTATGTTTGCCGTCGGCGTC
>JAYVOS010000193.1:0-1930 GCA_043757775.1 Chloracidobacterium sp.
AGCCGCGCCAACTTTGAAATCTGAAAACGGCGCAGAGGCTTTTTCGCGCGCATCTTCGGCAGATTCGACTAAATTTTTTAATTCTTCATTCATTTCGATTGAGTTAATAAATTTACTTTCTTAATATGTCTTACTTTTGTTTTTATTGAATTTCCTTGCGGAGTTTTTCGCGGATAAGCCCGCACAGAAATTCCACGCCGATTTCCTGGTTTCCACCTTCGGGAATTATCATGTCGGCGTGACGTTTTGAAGGCTCGACAAATTCAAAATGCATCGGGCGGATCGTCCGCTCGTATTGCTCCATCGTCCGCTCGTATGTGCGTCCGCGTTCGGTAAAATCACGTTTTAGCCGCCGGATCAGACGAATATCGTCCGGTGTGTCCACAAAAATTCTTACATCGAGCAGGTCGAGCACACGTGATTCTGAAAATATTAAAATGCCTTCGACGATGACTACAGGACGAGGCTCGATGACCTCGATCTTGTCACTTCGGGTATGAGTTTTAAAATCATACAGCGGCATCTCGACCTGCAAACCCTGTTTTAGACGCAGGATGTGGTTGACGAGCATATCGCTGTCAAGCGAATCAGGATGATCAAAATTTGCCTGATGGCGTTCGTCAAGCGGCATGTCGGCGAGGTTTCGGTAATAAGAATCCTGCTCGACGAGAACAACATTTTTCTCACCGACCGCTTCGACGATCGCGCGAGCGATCGTAGTTTTTCCCGAACCTGTTCCACCGCAAATGCCAATTATCATAAGAGTATATTAACCGCAGAGACGCTGAGACGCAGAGAAAAATAAATATTTCTTCTTCTCTGCGTCTCTGCGGTTCAATTCAATTTGGCGATCGTTCGCCGCAGCAATTCTTTGAATATTTCCGCAACTTTGGCCCCGGTTTCCATCACTTCTTCGTGATTGATCGACTCCCCACTCATACCGGCGGCGAGGTTTGTAATGCACGAAATGCCCAGCACGCGAGTGCCTTGATGTCTTGCCGCGATGGCCTCAGGCACGGTGGACATACCGACGGCATCAGCTCCGAGCAAGCGATACATACGAACTTCGGCCGGCGTCTCGTATGTCGGCCCCGACAGACCGCAATAGATACCGCGTCCGAGGAAATCGACAGGCTTTTCATCGATGCCTTTTTCAAATCTCTCGTGAGCAATAGCAGTCGCCTCAATCTCGGCGATCTTTTGAAACTCGCGGTCGTAAACCTCCGTCATATCGGGAAACCGCGGGCCAAATCGCTTGTCATTCGCACCCCGTAGAGGGTTTTCGCCCATACAATTAAGATGGTCCGAGATAAGCATCAATGTCCCGGGCGTCATATCCGAATTGAGGCTTCCGGCCGCATTTGTCAGGATCAGATTCTTGATACCGAGCAGGCCAAACGTCCGCACGGGCAGCATCACCTGCTCCATATCGTAGCCTTCGTAAAAATGAAAACGTCCTTGTTGAACGGCAACCGTTACGCCGCCGATCTCACCGATCACAAGCTGACCTGCATGGCCCTCGACCGTCGAACGTGCAAATCCCGGAATGTCTTCGTAAGGAATTTTTACAGCGTTCGTTAGCTCGTCCGCAAAAGCCCCAAGTCCGCTTCCAAGCACAATAGCCGTGCGAATCTCGCCAGCGTATTTAGACCTGATAAATTCAGCGGCCGCAACCGCGTTTTCGTAAGACATAAATCAAGAATACCGCAAATATCATTGAAACAGGATGGGCAGGATAAATAGGATTAAAAAGAGCGGAGGTGTCCTGATCGAACCTATCGTATATATCCTGCTTATCCTGTTAAATTTCTTTTCTTAGCGTCTCTGCGGTGAAAAATCATTTTTCCTTTCTGTACGGAATGCCCAACGCTTTCGGGGCTCGCGACAGTCCGATAAAGCCCGCCAGCACGATGATCGTCAGCACGTAGGG
>JAYVOS010000194.1:0-7029 GCA_043757775.1 Chloracidobacterium sp.
TTTAGCCGAACCTCGAGTTTCGGATAAAGCCCGTGATCTATATGTCACATAAACCTCCAGCTAAAGCTGGAGGCAATTTAGCCACCCGGATAAAACTAACCTTCGACGGTCGGGGCTCCGGGAGCATTTTTCTTGACCGATTCGACACCGTTTTCCATCGCTGAGGCCGATTTATACATTTCGCTCTGGCCGATGACCTGGCCGTTTCCGGCTTTCAGAGTGAAGTAAGGATCGCCGCCTTTGGATGTCAGACGGTCATAACGGCTGTCGTCACCACCGTTTTTCGACACCGAAGCGATGCCGTTTTCAGCGGCTGATTTCGACTCATACATCTCGCTCGAGAGGATGATCTGTCCGTTTCCGGCTAAGAGATTAAAGTGATATTTGCCGTTTTTAGCAACTTTTAATTCAAATTTTCCTGCCATGATATGTTCTCCTTATCTACTGATAGAAAATGCGATACATTTATTAGTTCAAATTCGTAGCGAGTAAAATATCGCATAGGTTTGAGCGGACTGCAAATAAACTATTCAAGAAAATCGTGCCCCATTTCGCGGGGTTCTAGATTGTTCGCGGTTATGACGCGGGCACAGCCGTTCCAACGCAAAATCGCATCGTCATTACCGGCGGGACGCATCGATGCCGCTGTATCAAAACACTCCATCGCTTGCCGGAAAAGCTCGTAAGCTCCGACACCGCTCTTGGCTAACGTGGCCTTGCCGCGGCGTTCATACATAATGCCGGAGTAATATGTCCGCTCATAGTCGCCGTGTATCCGCATCAGATATTCGGTCATGCGAGCGTCGCCGATGGCGTAGTCTTTGCCAAAACGGTCACTCATCGCGAGGACGATATTTATAAGAGCCTCTTGATTGTCGGGGTCGATGGCCAGCACATCTAAATAGATGCTCTCGGCGGCACCGGGTTCGTTGAGCAAGCGATAGCGGTTGGCTTTTTCGAGTGCGGCCGGTATTGCCTCAGATGATAATGGTTTTAATTCGAACATACTCGTTCTCACTTTTGATCTTCACTAACTGATGGAGCAAATGCCCTTTCATTACGGCGCCACTTGATAAATCCCATTATACCGCCGAAAAGCGTCGCGTGGAGAAAGAATGTGATCCACGTCCGCGATGCCATGAAATATTCTGTAAACGACTGACCCTCGTCGCGCAATATGAAATAGCCCACGCCCTGCATCACTACCGCAAACGGGCCTCCGTTGAGCAAAACTCCGTTCCAGATCAAATAGCGTACGAACCCACGCTGGCGTTTTTCGTCCCAATTTGCCTCGGGTGTATTCATTTTTTTTCTAAACAGCTTGACCAATTTCTTTAACGGATCGTAATGCTCGTCAACCACGCGTTCCTTGAGCGGAATAATAGCATTATCGGTGATCGTTATGCCCTCAGGGCAGACCTTAGTGCAGCATTTTGTGATGTTGCAATAGCCGATGCCGTGCAGGTCTTTGAGATCCTCGGTGCGGTTTTCGATGTCGAGCGGGTGCATTTCTAATGCCGCCGAATAGACCAGAAAACGCGGGCCGATAAATTCCTCGTGCTTGCTGTGATCACGTAAGACGTGACAGACATCCTGACACAGAAAACATTCGATGCATTTGCGAAATTCCTGCACGCGGTCGACGTCCTCTTGCTGCATTCGCCAAGTGCCGTCCTCGGCGTCGGGTTTACGCGGCTTGAACTTCTTGATGCGTTTTTTGACCTCGTAGTTCCACGTAACGTCTGTTATCAGATCTTTGACCGGCGGAAAGGCACGCATCGGCTCGATCGTGACGGGCTGGTCGAGCGGTAGGGTATCTAGCCGCGTCATGCACATCAGTTTTGGCATACCATTGATTTCAGCCGAACAAGAGCCGCATTTACCAGCCTTGCAGTTCCAACGGCAAGCGAGATCGCCCGCAGATTCGGCCTGTATCTGATGGACGGCGTCGAGCACGACCATACCTTCGGTGACGTCGGTCTGGTAATCGACCATCTCCGCCGTATCGCGTCCACCGCGTCTGATGCTAAATGTTGCTTTCGCCATAAATTCTTAGGGATTTAACGCAAAGTCGCTAAGTTGCAAAGACGCAAAGAAAACTTTTCATAATATGGTGCAAAAAAGTAATTTTTCTTAGCTTTGCGTCTTTGCACCTTTGCGTTGAAAAATCACTATCCCATTTCTTCAATAATTGCTTTCAGCTCCGCCGGCATCTCAGGGATCATAATTTTCGCGATCTGTATCGTTCCGTCATCTGCTTTTTTGAGCGAGAAATTGAACTTTGCAAACTCAGGATCTTTGTTTTCGTAATCCTCTCGAAAATGGCCGCCTCGACTTTCTTTGCGTTCGATGGCAGCACGGGCGATGGCTTCGGAAACCGTCAGCAGATTGTGCAGATCGAGAGCCGTGTGCCAGCCGGGGTTGAAATCGATATTGCCGGGAACGTAGGTATTTTCTGAGCGTGCCTTTAGCTTTTCTATCTCGACCAGAGCATTTTTCATCTCATTTTCGAGACGTACTATACCCACATTTGCCTGCATCATATCTTGCAGGTCGCTCTGGATAGAGTACGGGTTTTCGCCGCCAGTGCGTTCGAATGGGTCGAGAGCGGCTTTTGCTTTTGCTTCGACATCGGCGTTGTCGATCGTTCCGGCACCATTCTCTTTGGCGAAGATCGCGGCGTATTCACCGGCACGTTTACCGAATACGATCAGATCGGACAAAGAGTTGCCGCCAAGGCGGTTTGCTCCGTTGATGCCTGCGGCACATTCCCCAGCAGCAAAAAGTCCTGGCACAGTCGAGGACTGCGTGTCCGCATCGACCCGAATTCCACCCATAATATAGTGTGTGGTCGGTCCGACCTCCATCGGTTCAGCTGTGATGTCCAGATTCGCAAGCTGCTTGAACTGGTGATACATCGACGGAAGCTTTTTCTTGATATGCTCCGGTGCGTTTTGCATCTTTTCCTTGATCCAGGCGATATCGAGATAGACGCCGCCATGCGGGGAGCCGCGACCGGCTTTGACCTCACGCATGATGCACCGTGCGACGTGGTCGCGTGTTAAAAGTTCTGGCGGACGCCGAGCATTTTTATCGCCGGTCACATAACGCCAGCCTTCCTCTTCGGTGTCGGATGTTTGGTCCTTATAATTGTCGGGAATGTCGTCGAACATGAAACGCTTACCCTCGCTGTTACGCAAGATGCCGCCTTCGCCGCGAACGCCCTCGGTCACCAAAATGCCGCGAACGCTTGGCGGCCAGACCATTCCGGTCGGATGGAATTGGACGAACTCCATATCGATCAGCTCGGCTCCGGCATCGTAGGCGAGAGCGTGGCCGTCGCCGGTTCCTTCCCAACTGTTGCTCGTGATCTTAAATGCTCGTCCCACTCCGCCCGTGGCGAGAATTAGAGCTTTGCATTTAAATACGCGAAAGCGTCCGTGCTCACGTTCGTAAGCGAGACAACCGACAACGCGGTCGCCGTCCTTTAATAGAGAAACGACCGTGACCTCCATATAGACTTCGATACCCTGATGGATGCCATGATCCTGGAGCGTACGGATAAGCTCTAATCCGGTGCGGTCTCCGACGTGGGCGAGACGCGGATAACGGTGGCCGCCAAAGTTACGCTGGTTAATGCGGCCATCCGCTGTCCGGTCAAACACCGCTCCCCAGCCTTCGAGTTCGCGGACGCGATCAGGGGCTTCTTTGGCGTGGATCTCAGCCATTCGCCAGTTATTGACATACTGGCCGCCGCGCATGGTGTCGGTGAAATGCACTTTCCAGTTGTCGCGATCGTCGTTATGACCCATTGCCGCCGCCATACCGCCTTCGGCCATAACAGTGTGTGCCTTACCAAGCAGAGACTTGCAGATCAAGCCGACACTGACGCCCGCTCCGGACGCCTCGATCGCAGCACGTAATCCTGCACCACCAGCACCGATGACGATAACGTCGTGTTCAAATGTTGGATAATCAGTCATTGGTATGTTGGCGGTTGGGAGCGGCAGTTGGCAGTGCTGACGGTCTAGGCTTGAATTTTTCCGGGTTGTTTATCATATTTCCCAGCATACTTCCGACTTCTTTGTATTCGGCTATCAGCCGAGCGTGCATTTCAAGAGTAATGTATCTGCAATCTTTAGAAACATCGAGCCACACTTGGGTCTCTGTAGCTTCGCCGTCAGCGTCCGACATTTTATTTGCAAAAGCTGCATGGTACTGTCTTTTTCTATATCCTTCGGCAATGTTAGCGACTACACTTCTGGACGATCGCCGGATTTGATCAGTCAACGAGTATCGCTCCTCCTGAGGGAATGTTCTAGTAATTTCAAAGATTTCCATAGCTAGCTTATACGCCAACTGAAATACTCTTAAGCTTTTGTGTCCATCCATAGCTACTACCAACTGCTACTGCCAACTGCCTACCACAGACGCCAGTCTGTCCAAATACCCTTGGAGCAAAGCCGTACGTAAACATCCGAAAAACCGACGACAAACAGGCTGATCCACGCAAACAGCATGTGCCGAGTATTCAATTTACTAACGCATCCGTAAGCTTTTTTGCGGATCGGTTTATTAGACAACACGTCGTAAACTCCGCCGACGAGATGTCGTAGGCTGTGGCAGCTGAGGGTATAAAACCCTAGGCAAAAGACATTTGCCGTCAGAATGATAGTGCCGACGCCGATTCCGAAATGCTCTTTGCCGTCAGCTCCGGCGAACCATATTGCTTTCCATGCGTCGTGTGCCAGAAACAGCAGAAAAACTAACGCAATATACAGAAAATAGCGATGGATGTTTTGAATTATCAGCGGGAACCAGTTTTCGCCACGATAGCCTTTGCGCGGTTCGCCGACGGCACAGGCAACAGGGTCGGCCCACATTGCTTTGTAGTAGGCTCCACGATAGTAATAGCAGGTAAAACGAAATCCGCCGGGAGCCCATAGGATCAAAAGAGCGGGCGAAAACGGCAGCCAAGTTGGCAGCCAAGACGGCGGCGGGCCAAACATTGCGTGCGGCGAATTGCCGAATAATTCGGGCGAATAGAAAGGCGACAGGTAGTTGCCAAATGAGTAATGAGCACCTTGGAAAGCCGCCCAGGTCGAATAGACGACAAACGCCCCGAGCCCGATGAAGGTAAGAACCGGTGCGACCCACCAGTTGTCCTTACGCATCGTCTGCCCAAACCCGCGCCGTGTGATCGAAACCAGATTAGATGCCATAAATCAGCTTGCTACCGGACAAAATATCGTTAATTTTAGAGATGAAAACAGCTTTTGTTTTACGCGAAAATCACACTCAAGTCAACTAAATTTGCTACTTACTGCGTTCGTCCGAAAGAATATGCCAAAGATGGCAGCTCTCCGGAAACAAAGTCGGATGTAAAAGGATACCGCCCGCTTTGGAAAGTCTCATCGGTTGCAATACATTATGCGTTTGGTGCCAACGACTTGTCACCTAAACCATACATTTATCTAATTTGGCGCTATTATCATTCGAGATGGCAGATCTTATTATTCGCAGCAAACGGGTCGTTTTGGAGGAAGGCATCAGGCCTGCTTCGGTGCATATCACCGGCGGCAAGATCGACCGGATCGGTGAATGGGATGATATTTACGACGATTTGACGCTCACCGATGCGGGAGATGAGGTCGTGATGCCGGGGAATGTGGACGCGCATGTTCATGTCAACGAGCCGGGACGAACCGAATGGGAAGGCTATGCGACCGCCACGCGAGCCGCCGCCGCCGGAGGTGTGACGACAATCGTCGATATGCCGCTTAATAGCATCCCGCCGACTACGACACTCGCCGGATTTGAAGATAAGCTCGTCGCTGCAAAAGGGAAATGTACGGTTGATGTGGCTTTTTGGGGCGGTGTCGTGCCGGGAAACACCAGCGAATTAGCAAAGCTCGTCGAGCGCGGCGTTCGCGGGTTCAAATGCTTTCTAATCCATTCAGGCGTTGACGAATTTCCACACGTTACCGAGCCCGATCTGCTCATAGCGATGCCGGAACTCGCTCGTCTCGACACTGTATTGCTTGTTCATGCTGAGGTTTCGGGGCCGATAGATGAAGCGGCAGCTAGCCTTGTAAACAGCGATCCTCGCGAATACGATACGTTCTTACGCTCGCGTCCGCGTGAGGCTGAAAATGAAGCTATTCGCTTGATGATAAAACTGGCGGGTGAGACAGGATGTCGTGTGCACATAGTACACCTTTCTTCGTCCGAGGCGCTGCCGATGTTAAGATCTGCAAAGGCAGAAGGCGTACCAATCACGGCCGAGACGTGCCCGCATTATCTGACATTTGCCGCCGAGGACATTCCGGATGGAGCGACGCATTTCAAATGTTGTCCTCCGGTACGTGAAACGGAAAACCGTGAGAAGCTCTGGGCGGCGATCGCGGACGGTACTATAGATATGGTCGTTTCTGACCACTCGCCCTGCACGCCGGCCTTGAAATTAGAGGAAACAGGCGATTTTATGGACGCATGGGGCGGCATCTCGGCGTTGCAGTTCGGCCTCCCGGTTATGTGGACGAATCTGCGCTCACGAGGTTTCGGAATCGCTGATCTGACGCGATTGATGTCTGCGGTTCCGGCTAAGTTAGCTGGGTTGGAGCATAGAAAAGGAAAACTTGCTACGAATTTTGATGCGGACATCGTTATTTGGAACCCCGACGAAACCTTTATTGTCGTCCCGGAACTCATCCAACATCGTCACAAACTAACGCCGTATTCGGGTATGGAACTTTTTGGCAAGATCGAGGAGACGTATGTCGGCGGGCAAAAAGTCTTTGTAAATGGTACATTTTCCGATTCTACATTTGGTAAACTGCTGATATAAAAATATGGAATGGACAGACCTGATTGATCTCGCATCCGAAAAGCTTGGCGGTGCTGTGCTTTTCGCCAACGACGATTTTTTTGCCCAGAAGGAGAACCTGCTCAAGGCCGCAGCCCCGATTTGGAAAGAGGGCGTTTATACAGATCTCGGCAAATGGATGGACGGTTGGGAAACACGCCGCC
>JAYVOS010000195.1:0-7020 GCA_043757775.1 Chloracidobacterium sp.
ATCGGATATGCCATTGCGTATCTTATCGCGGGCATCATCGGCATTCTGCTGTTAGGTTGGTTATGCCGAAAGATAGTAAAATTGAAAGTTTGGCGGAGCATGTGGAATCGGCTCTTTGCAAAGCGGCATGCATCTATCGTCGAATTTTACAAGAGGATGCAGAATGTGCTCGCCGAAAAAGGTTTGACACGTCAGCCGCATCAGACACCGCTCGAATTCGCATTTGCCGTCGGTATGCCTGAGGCGATAAGTATCACGGAGAAATACAACCGCGTCCGGTTTGGTGAGAAAAACTTGTCGAGCGCAGAAGAAAGCGAGATCGAAAATTGGCTAGTCCACCTTGAATCCAAAGAAACTCGCCCTAATGGATGCTAAATGAGCTACTCTAACCTAATATTTGGTTGTTTCTTGATACTAGTTGGAATACTTACCCTTGTTTATCATGGTCGATTCTATTTGTTTTGTGAGTCTAGAGTAGAATCGCGGTTTGATAGATGGTTTTTGGGATCATTTTGGTTTTATAGGCTTAGGATAGGGATTTTAGCCTTAGTTGTGATTCTTGGTGGCTGCTTCAACATATATTTCGCGATTGCCAACTAATGTGATTTGTAACCATTCTCGTGAAGATTATGAAAAAAGTTGGGTTTGTCAGTCTCGGGTGCCCAAAAAACCTCGTTGATAGCGAGGTGATGATGGGGCAGCTTGCCGAGGCGGGCTACGAAATTACTAATAACGCCGAAGAGGCCGACACGGTTGTGGTCAATACGTGCGGTTTTATCGAGTCGGCGAAGCAGGAATCGATTGATGCGATCCTCGAAGCCACTCGCTGGAAATCCGGCGGAGCGGCGAGTCGTGTGATCGTTGCCGGCTGTCTGGTCGAGCGTTATCGCGACGATCTGATGAAGGAGCTGCCGGAGGTCGATGCGTTTATCGGCACTTCGCAGGTTGGCGACATCTTGAAAGCGGCGGACAGCGAATTTGACTCGAAAAAGCTGACGATCTCGCCGATAGGTAACAAATCCGCAACCTATCTTTACGACGAATACACGCCCCGAATGCGTGCGACGGCTTCGCATACTGCGTTTATCAAGATCGCCGAAGGCTGCGACCGGCCCTGTGCATTTTGCTCAATACCGGGAATGCGAGGGAGCTTTCGTTCGCGACGCTTTGGCTCGATCATTGAGGAAGCTCGGAATCTTGCTGGACAAGGCGTTAAGGAACTCGTGTTAATAGCCCAAGACTCTTCAAGATACGGCGAGGATCTTGGAGAGGTAGATGCTCTAGCGGCACTGATACGTGCTCTCGGTGAGATCGACGGCGTTGAATGGATCCGTCCTATGTATGCGTTTCCTACTCATATTTCCGATGCGTTTCTTTCCGCAATTGCCGAAACTCCTAAGGCTGTCAAGTATCTCGATATGCCGCTCCAGCACGCTTCGCGAAATGTGCTGAAATTGATGAAACGCGGCGGGACTCGTGAATCGCTTGAGCGTTTGATCACCCGTGTTCGCGAAGCGGTTCCCGGCATCGCAATACGCACGACGTTTATCACGGGCTTTCCCGGTGAAACTGAACAGGATTTTGAGGAACTGATCAAATTCGTCCAGAATTGCCGTTTCGATAATCTTGGTGTTTTCACTTACTCCGACGAAGAGGGAACGGCTGCATACGAACTGCCAAACAAAGTCGATCCCAAAATTGCCAAACAGCGCCGAAATCGTCTTATGAAAGAGCAAGCCAAGATCAGTAAACAGCTCAATAAAGCGAAGATCGGAAAGACGTTTCCCGTTATGTTCGAAGGGCTTTCGCAGGAATCAGACCTTCTTTTCCAAGGCCGTCTCGAAGGCCAGGCCCAAGAGATCGACGGCTATATACTCATCAACGATATGCCCGAAGACCTTGACCCGCAGATCGGAGCTATCTACGAAGTTAAGATAACCGAAGCCCATGAGTACGATCTTGTCGGGGAGATCGTCAGGCCGGAAATTTCAGAAATATTTGTCTGAAGCCATGACCTATTAGTAGGGAGAACCTTGGATGATGCCGTTGTTAACGCTGATAGAATAAAAGCCGGTTGTCGGGCGGTTTCGCAGGTTGAAAGTTGCTCCCTGACCTACCTTCCAGACCTTGAAATTAGAATACGTCAATGGCACTCCCGGATTACAATTCTCAGGCGTATGGTCGGCAAGAACGAAGTAAGCTTGCCCATTGCCGTTACCCATTACGGTCGCCAGCCCCGAGGGATCGACTACAATGGTTGTCGATTCGTTTACGGCAATTCCAAGTGCTGAACTAATTTGGCAATCGCCCAACTGACGGGCAAGCATCGCAACAAGCCTGCCCATACGGTCACGTTGGAAAAAATGCGTGTCAGTGACGGCAGATTCCATATCACGCCACTTAAAGAAATCGTAGGTAAAGCTAATTGACGGGTGATAAGGATTTGATAGGGCTTGTGGCGACGTTACGCTTCCCGTGCAACCATCATAAACGTACTCGCCCTGTATAGCGAGACCTGCGCTGGTACCTCCAACGGCACCACCTCTTGCGTAGACCGATCTTACGGCTCGCTCAATGCTGGTACCCTTGAAGAGGCGAACGTAATCACACTGGTCCCCGCCTGCAAAAAAGATAACTTCAGCATGCTTTATCGGCGAGATCAAGGTCTTGTTGAGTGTATCGTCCCGCGAAGTAATGACGAAGGTCTCGACGGAGTCGACTCCATTCATTGCCAAGATCGGAGCATTATATCCATCCGAGCCAGAAGCCCGGAGAATCACCACGTCGACCTTTGCACTACATCCCGTGCATCCACGCGCTTTGTCGATCATCCATTGTAGTGCCGGATCGACATCCGTTCCACCTCCGCCGAGGTCAAGGACCGGGCCGAAAAGCGGCGGCCTTACGTCACCGCTATTGCCGCTTCGATAGACCGTCACAGACGAATAAGCGGACATCAGTGGCATCAAAAGCAGCAGAACCAGCAGTATTAATCTTTTTCCAGGTTTCATAAGATAGTGATCCAATTTATTTTATTTACGATAAACAGAAACCAAAAAACCTCATCGCGTGAGGCGATAAATTAATAACGCCGCTCGTTTTGTAAGCAGTGAAAGGGTCGTCGCATTTGCGTATTCACCCTTAGCGTGTGCATTCTCGCCTCCGCCGATACCGAGCCCATCGAGGCTGGGGATGATTCCTGAGATGTATGCGATATCGCCGGCACCACGATCGCCGGGGTCGAGGGCCTCAACCGGGCCCGCGCCGAGGTCGCGGCTTACCTGGTCTAGTTGGTTTAGCAGGGCGTAGTTGCCCTCAGTAGGCGACATCGCCGGGATGCCATCTTCGAAGGTGATCTTCGCCGAGGTGCCGGGAAGATTTTTCGTAACGATCTCCCGCATCATTTTGCGGGCCGATTCCTTTTGCTCTTCGCTAATAAACCGTAGGTCCCCGTGCACCACAACCTTGGCCGGGACAACATTTGACTTGCCCGATGCAGAGCCGTCCGACCCTTTTGTTGTGATAGTTGTTCCGCCCAGAAACAGTGACGGGTTGAAGGTCAAGTACTTTTCATGCCCGAGTTTTTCGCGAAATTCGTTAAGGATGCGCGAGGCTTCGAATATTGCTCCGTAACCCATCGTTGCCTTGAATATCTGGCCTGAGTGACCCGTTTTTGCTTCAACCTCCAATGTCCAGCCACTTGCACCTCGTCGCCCTACAGTACCCGTATTCCGAACCGTTCCTTCAAAACTCAGCGCTGCCATGCTGCGCTTTGCCGCCTCGACCATTGGTCCGCGACTGATCTCGGTAGGGTGGCCGGAACTTTCCTCGTCGCCGGTCAGCATCACGACGATCTGCGAATTTTTGAGCACTCCGGCTGCGTTCAAAGCACGCAGAGCTTGGAGAATTATCACATCACCGCCTTTCATGTCCCCGATACCGGTGCCGTAAACTTTGTCCCCCTCACGGCGATATTTTTCGCCGCGCAGCACTGTATCGATATGCCCGAGTAACAAAACACGGCGGCCAGAAGAGCCCTTCGTTTCAGCGACTAGATGCCCGGCACGGTTCATTTCCGTCGGCATATCTAACCATTTAACCGTCATGCCTAGAGATCTGAATTCCTCGCCAAATGCTATTCCGACATTTTTAACTCCAGCTAAATCTTCGGTCGGGCTTTCGGTATTGACGACCTTTTCGAGCAGCGTAATTGCTTCATCATTATGGCTGTCGATGTACTCGATTATCTTCTTTTCCTCGGTAGAAAGCTGTTGAGCACGAACAACGGGTATTGCAATCGCGAGGACGGAGAAAACGAAGAAACATTTACATACGATAAGTTTCATTTGAACGAATTGTACACATGTTTATAATTTATGTCCAAGTTTAGGAACTCACACCCCCACAGCGGTGCCACAAAAATTCAATATCGACTTCCTACAAAAATGTAGGAAAAATCTCGTTCATAGACTTTTTATTTATATCGTTTTGTTGTCGTGCGATCGCTATTATAGAATTTCACTTTTGCAGTGACGATAGTCGGTCTTGAGAATATTTTTCACAATAATTCAGGAGAAACATGAGCGCTAAAAATGTATTAACTTTTGCTACCGATCAGGAAGCGAGATTTGTATCGGTCAGGTTTACCGATTTGATCGGGTCGTGGCATCATCTGACGTTTCCGATCAGCCAATTGTCGGAGGACAGTTTTGAGGATGGTTTTGGCTTTGACGCATCGTCATTGAGAGGCTGGGCGGCGATCCATGAATCGGATATGTTGCTCGTGCCAGATCCGTCGCGGTTTTGGATAGATCCTTTTACAGAAGACACGACACTTTGCTTGATCGCAAATGCGGTCGATCCGATCACCAAAGAAGGTTACGACCTTGACCCTCGTTCGGTCGCGATGCGTGCTGAAAGTTACCTAAAATTCACTGGCATCGCTGACACGATCAACGTCGGGCCCGAAGCCGAGTTCTTTATCTTCGACGAAGCCCGTTTTCATAACGACCAGCATTCGGCAGGATTTCACGTTAATTCTGAAGAGGGCCATTGGAACTCAGGTCGTGCCGGAGACGAATTTTCGGCCAACAGCGGCTATCACATCCGTCCTAAAGAAGGCTATGTGCCTGTTGCACCGCTCGATACTCTGATCGATCTGCGAAACACCATCTCGACGATATTGGGCGAAGTCGGGATCGATGTCGAATGTCACCACCACGAGGTGGCGACAGCCGGACAGTGCGAGATCGATTTCAAATTCTCCAATTTGCTCCACACGGCTGACAATCTGATGCTATTCAAATATGTCGTAAAAAATACGGCTAGTGCTGCGGGCAAGACGGCTACATTTATGCCGAAACCTATCTATGGGGATAATGGTTCGGGAATGCACTGCCACCAATCGTTGTGGAAAGATGGCACTCCGCTTTTTGCGGGCGATCAATACGCAGGCCTCTCGGAAATGGCGAAATTCTATATCGGAGGATTGCTCAAGCACGCTCCGGCGCTGGTAGGATTTGCTGCTCCGACGACTAATAGTTACAAGCGCCTCGTCCCGGGCTTTGAAGCACCTGTCAATCTGGCGTATTCAGCGAGAAATCGCTCGGCTGCAGTTCGTATTCCGATGTTCTCTTCAAGCCCAAAAGCCAAGCGGCTCGAATTTCGTCCGCCGGATCCGTCGTGCAATCCATATATCACTTTTGCGGCATTGTTAATGGCCGGTCTCGACGGTATTCAAAACCGTATCGATCCAGGTGAACCGCTCGATAAAGATATCTATGATCTGCCACCCGAAGAGCTAAAGAATGTTCCGTCTCTGCCAGGCAGCCTTGACGAAGCTCTCGACGCACTCGAAGCCGATCACGATTTCCTCCTCAAGGGCGATGTTTTCTCGGAGAAGATGATCGAGCGTTGGATAAGCTACAAACGCGATAACGAGATCACGCCTCTGCGTCTGAGGCCCCATCCGTTAGAGTTTTCAATGTATTACGATATTTGATTGGTATTTAGATTTTGATCTAAGCGGGCAGGTCGAGTGAACTGCCCGCTTTTGATATTCTGTAGGTAATGAAAGTTGAACCGGTGGTTTTAGAAGGTAAAAATGTTCGGCTCGAACCGATGCGGGTGGATCATCTGCCTGCGCTGATCGAAGCCGGGATGGACGAATCGTTGTGGAAATGGACGAATAATGTAGTCAAAGATGAGAGTGATATCGAACGATATGTGCGTGATGCTCTGGCAATGCAGATGCAAGGAACTGCTTTGCCGTTTGTAACTATCGACAAAGCAACCGAAACGGCAGTTGGTTCTACTAGATTTGACAATATCGATACCGTCAATCGAAAAGCAGAGATCGGCTGGACGTGGATCAACCCAAAATGGCAGCGAACGGTAATAAATACTGAAGCAAAACTTTTAATGCTGACACACGCATTTGAGGTGTGGAACTGTATTCGCGTCGAACTTAAAACTGACTCAAACAATAAAAAATCGAAAAATGCGATGCGGCGGATCGGCTGTACTGAAGAAGGAACGATGCGGAATCACATGATCACCGAATCGGGCCGTTTTCGGCATTCGGTTTATTTCAGCATCATTCAGACAGAGTGGGAATCCGTTAAGGCAGATCTGACATCCAAGTTGGCAGCAAAAGCGTAAAAGACGCCGAGTATTGTATAATTTGAGCGAGGAGTTTTTGAGTTATGGACAAATATAGCGTAACTTGCCCGTGTTGTGATGCGACGCTTACGATAGATGCTCAAACCGGAGTGCTTCTCGTACACGAAGCCAAAAAAAAGGTGCACGGTTCTTTCGAAGATCTGCAGGGTGAGTTGAGCAAAAAACATGAGCAGCGTGAACAGATCTTTGCTCAGGAAATGTCGTCGATGAAGGATCGCGAACGCCTGTTGGAAGAGAAGTTCAAAGAGGCGATGAAGCGTGCTGATAAAGATACCACTCCGTTTAGAAACCCGCTCGATCTAGATTAAAAATGACCAAACCAATGCCAGCCGTTTCGCC
>JAYVOS010000196.1:0-1921 GCA_043757775.1 Chloracidobacterium sp.
TTCGGACGCAGCACATCGCGTTCGTACGAAGGGATGTACCAGCGGACCGCAGCCTTTCCGGCGAACACGTTAAAATGATTTTGCCAAAAATCAACCATCACCTCTTGCAGTTGGCGTTCGGAATATACGGCACGAAGCACACGATTAGCGACGATCTCAGGCACGATCTGACCGGCAGGTTTGAGATCGTATTTTGCATACAGCTCCTGGATCTTGCCGCGCTGCTCTTTGCGTTGAGCGTCGGTCATTTCATTCGGGATCTGTGCCGCACCGGCAGCAGGTTGGTTTTGATTTTGTGCCTTTGCCTGAGCCGCTTTCCCGCCCTCTAATTCACGCAGCAATGCTCCGGGATTTGGGTATTTTGCAAACAGTTCTGACGTGGTCATGTTAAATATATCGAGGTTTTTGACCTTAGCATCTGCGACCGGATCGGCTATCGACAAAGGGTTTAGCTGCTGGTCAATGTATTTTTGCAGCCCCATCGCTTTGACCTTTTCGACATCGCCGGGACGCACGCCAAAGCCGAGACGGTTCAAAACGTGCAGTATCTTTTGTTCTTCGGTCAGTGCTTTTAATGCTGTTTTCGTGTCAGCACGGACGACCAGAGCGGGTGAGAGCATAGTAAATATCGCGGCGAGTGCCGCCATCCGATGTATAAAAGAATTTGTTTTTCTCATTGTCTAATACCTCAAAACTTATTATTGCAAAAACGTTGCTGTGGACTTAGACGCCCTTGCGTCGCAAAAAGGCGAAGAAATATCTTATCGCTCAAACGCGGTCCGCAATCGAAACAAGACAACAAACCAACCAGCAGACACATCTAACCCCTCGAAATTGAGCGTAATTTACGCTAGAATGACAGCAGGCTTCCGAGAGGGCAAAAATGACACTTAGAAAGACGACATTGTTTTATTCGATAGCGATCATCGCGGTATTGGCTTGCTCCGCATTCGCACAGGAAGAGGTTTTTACCGACTCTAATGTCGATTATACCTTCATACTGCCTGAGCCCGAATGGATCAAAACGGTCAAACCGTCAGCCACCAGCCCTAATGTCGAGTATGTGCATAACGACCGCAACGACGGTCATCTCGAGGTGCGTAAAGTGACCGTCACCAAGGGCTTTATAATGACCGATGTCATCGCCGACGAAAGCGAAAAGCTGCAGTTTAAGCCCGGATATGTCGCCGGTAAAGAAGAAACTTTCTCCGGCCACCTGCGTGGCAGTGCCTTTAATTTCGAATACGTCGCCGCAGGCAAAAATATGGTCGGCCGTTTTTATTTCCTCAAGGCAAACGATACGACCGTCTATGTCCTGCGATTTTCTGGCCGAAAAGAAAAACTCACCCTCATCCGCAACCAAACCGACTCGATCGCCCGTACGTTTGACATCAAACACTAACGCCGCAGAAAGATCAAAAATATAAGTGGGTGCTGCAAGGCACCCCTTTTTAATGAAATAACGCGCCGTACCCCCATTCTTTTCACCCAGCCTCGCGGCCAGTGTTGAGTACGTTTCCGTTTATCTTTAATGCTCTGGAGAAATAGTCCTGAATCGCAGGTCCGACTCAATTCTTACTCGCTTCGAAATCTGCGCGGAATAGTACAGCATCTGCGCGGGTCGGCAAAAAGCTTGCGCAGGTCAATAAAAAGCTTGCGCGGAATAGTACAGCATCTGCGCGGGTCGGCAAAAAGCTTGCGCAGGTCGGCAAAAAGCTTGCGCGTATGACCGCAACATCTGCGCGGGTCACCAAAAAGCTTGCGCGCATGTCTGAACCGCGAGCGGTAGCGACCGCTCTCCTTGCGCAGATGACTAAAATGCTCGCGCCCATCATCGCAAAGCCGTTGCAACTCATTCCAGCACACTCGCAACTCTCTACATTCCACTCTCGACTTATTCAAAAGCTCCCAAAGCTCTCTC
>JAYVOS010000197.1:0-6983 GCA_043757775.1 Chloracidobacterium sp.
CCTTCGCAAGATGCTGCAAACGGTGCGGTAATAGGTCTTCGAGATAGTCTGATACAAGTCTCGCTGACAGGTCATTTTCGCTCGCGCCGTTTGCTGTAAGCTGGGCAAGGAGACATTCCTTAACATCACGAGCCCCGCAGCCAACAGGGTCAAGCTGCATCACGGACTGACGGGCATCTTCGACCGTTTCGACCGAGCAGCGGCTGCTTTCGGCTATCTCTTCATGTGAAGCGGACAAACGACCGTCTTCGTCAAGATTGCCGATGATCTGTATCGCGGCTTGCTCATGCTGGCCGTTAAGACTGAGTAAGTTAAGTTGCCACTCTAGGTGTTCGCTTAGGCTCGGAGCATGAGTAAGAAATTGCTCAAAACTCGGAGCATCGTCTTTATATTCAATCTCCTGGGTGCGATAACCAGGGTCGAGATAATCCTGAAACTCACGTCCGTAATCGATCTCATCGAAAGAATCCGATGTTTCTGTATGAACTTCTTCGCCGTGCTCAGCATCTCCAACGACCGTGGAATCAAACCCGTTTTCCGACGGTGCTCCGGCGTCAAACGCCTCAAACTCATCCATTGACTGTCCCGCAGCGATCATCGTATCGGATGTAGGGTCGTTGCCGTTCTCAAATTCGGCATCGTGGCCGTCCGAATTTTGGTCAAGAATATTGTCGGCGATCTCCTGCATTTCATCGCCGGATTGTACCTCTTCGAGGATCGGATTAGTCACCATTTCCTGCTCGACTAGCTCCGCCAGCTCCATCGATGTCATCTGCAGCATCTCGATACGCTGCCGCAATTGCGGCGTCAATACCATTTTTTGCTGGAGTTGGTGAGTTAGTCGTAAGGATGACATATCCGGTTCGAACGGCCGATAAAGGTCAAGGAGAGACAGCTACAGGCAAATACTGTTCCTAAACAGAATTATACAGATTATGAAATGAAAAAGAAAAGTTTTGAGACTACAATTCAAACCTTTCGCCCAAATATAATCGCCGGACATCAGCATCCTCGACCAGATCTGACGGTTTGCCCGAACGGAGGATCTTCCCCTCGGACATAATGTAAGCGCGATCAGTGATACCGAGAGTCTCGCGGACGTTGTGATCGGTAATGAGAATGCCGATGCCTTGCTGTTTGAGATATAAAATGATCTCGCGAATATCATCTATCGCGAGCGGGTCGATGCCGGCAAATGGCTCATCGAGAAGAATAAATTCGGGTTCGGTCGCGAGACACCGCGCGATCTCGACGCGTCGGCGTTCGCCGCCGGAAAGAGCTTCGCCGCGAGTTTTGCGGACGTGATCCACGCCAAACTCCGCAAGTAGTTCGTCGAGCCGCGTAAAACGCTGCTCACGCGACATCTTCATTGTTTCAAGCACGGCGAGGATATTTTGCTCGGCCGTAAGTTTACGAAAGATCGATGGCTCCTGCGGCAGATAGCCTAATCCTAGTCTAGCACGCAAGTAAACAGGCAGCGAAGTAATATTACGGCCATTTAACAATATCTGTCCGGTCTCTGCACTTTCCAGTCCGACGAGCATGTAGAACGTAGTGGTTTTGCCTGCACCGTTCGCCCCTAAAAGACCGACAACCTCGCCTTTATGGACGTTGATGCTGACATCATCGACGACGCGGCGGCGTCCGTAGGTTTTTTGCAGGCCACTGCCGGAAAGCATCGCTTCGTCCGGCTGATGGCCGTTTGTATTCTCGGTCTCTGACATCAAATTTATTGTTTAGGGTCGATCTTATAGGTTGAACGTATGCGGCCCGCGCCGCTGGGCTTTGCTTTGCCTGTGCTGATAACGCGATTTTCGCGCATCATAAATGTTAATTCCGATGCTTGCGAAGACCCATTTGCCGAATCATTTATCGATGCCGGACTGCCCCGCAATATGGCTATCTCGTCCGCCGAAGTGTATTGTACCCAATTTCCGGTCGCTCGGCGTCCGGGTTGTGTAATAACTACATTATTTTCGGCAACGGTCTTAGATAGCTCATTATTTTCATTCAAATAGACATCTGCTGATGAGGATGTCATGCGATCAGTTCCCTGCCGGATATCAACATTTTCACGGTACTGAATTAGCCGCGTATCCCGGTCGTAAGCCATCGTTTTCGAAGTGGCGAAAACCGGAACGGTGCCCTCTTTGCCCTTTGATTTTTGCTTAGCGTTATAGATAACACTTTGGACATTGCCATCTGCCAAGAATTTACCTTGGTTCTGAAGAATGGTCAATTTATCAGCTCTGACATAATTATTCTCCTGCCAGCCGCGGGCATTGCCTGTATAAACTCCAGTCTCAGCAGCGTGGTCAAATTCGGCATTGTCGGATGTGACAAACACAGGCTTATCAGACGAAGCGAACGGAGCCGCATTGCCCATCTGCTTGCGGCTGTAATACGTTGTGCTTACACCACCGCGAAGATACGACTTATTATTCTTTGTATCCCAATCGATTTCGCGTGACTTTGCACGCGCTTTAGAATCCCAAACTGTAGGCTCGCCGCCGCGAAGCCTCACAGTTTCATCCGGTTGTGTGAATGTAAGCTGCGATGCAATTGTATTACGGTCAAGCTCAGTAAATTTAGCGTTCCCCGAGGCATCAAATCGTTCGACATCCTTAGTCTGAGCGTTGAAATTTGCCGTCAATTGATCAGCAAGCAGTGTCTGAGTTCCACGATCTTTCTTTGCAACGGTCGGCACGCGAATGGTTTTAGTCTTTTTACCGCCGACACACGTTTTTGCGTTGTTGCCGGTCGGATAAAAATCGCAGTCAAATCGCGGTGCGTTTATCGTCGTCTTATAATTCGCATCTGCTGCACGTAGCGGCTCGATGTAAAGCTCTGCATTCCCAACTGCCTCGGCACGACGAATATCCTTACCGTTATCATTGAAGACAGTATTGACGCTGTCGGCCGTGACACGTTTGTTGGCGGCATCTGCATTTCGATCCGGCACGTCGAGCTGAATGGTCGTGCGGCCTTCGGTCAGCATTTTTTCAAGCAAACCCTCGCCTTTGAATATGACGTGAATCGCCTTCGGAGCGGACATTGTCACGAAGGAATATTCAGCCCTGCCGTTCGGGATAAGCTGAGCGTTGCTTTGGCCGATCGTGTTTGCGGATTGGAGTTGCCGTGCATCATTATATGTTGCGTTTAATTCCGGAGCGGCAATCGTAGTTGTGCGATCAGCAGTCGTCTGCTTTACAGATCCATTGCCGCGAACTACCGCGTATTTGATCTTTTTATCTGCAAAAAGATCTGCATTTATTGTGTCGCCTTTCAGATAATCTGTGCCCTGCGTAATCTCGGCTTCGCCGTTGAGCGACATCTTTAATGCACCCTGATCGTAGATCGCTTCTGACGCCTTAATATCTGTCGCCTTGTCGTTGGCTGTCGTTACAATGTGTGCACCATTCTTTAACTCATATCTGTCTGCCTCTTTGTCGTATAAAGCATAGCCCGCGTCGATATTGCTTGGTGCGGCACCAACCTCGACGGACACGATATGGACATTATCAAATAGCTCAAACTTCTTGACCTGTGCATTTGGCGTTCCGTTCTGCATCTGCGGTTTCGCATCATCGCCCAAAAGATACACGGTTGCCTTTTCTGAAGTAATGTCGGTTTTAATGGCATTTCCCGTCGATTTTGATTTTGAATCAATGTTTAACGCTACACTGCCGTTGAGGTCGATCTTGTTTGTCATTTGATCGTAAGTAGCGGCGTCAGTCTTGATCTTTGCGTAGCGAACCCCTGATTTTACCATCTCCGGCGATTCGAAAGTCTCGATCTCAACATCCTTGAGCAGTTCGAGCCGTTTTTCGCCCATCTTTACCGTCGCTCCAAACGATTTGCCTTTAATATTATCGCGTTCAAATTCAACCAGTTCGTCGGCGTCAGCCGTCTCTTTGGCTTTGCTGTAAATTATGTTGTTCGTTTTAACCTTGAGACCATCGCGGGACTCGATATTCACGTCGCCATTCATGTAAGCAGTGAAGTTTTTGTTTTCTTCGGGAATATACAGGACCTTGTTCGCGGTCATCTTCTCGCCCGGATTTCCCTCTTTGTCGTAAACCTCAAAATAGGCGTTTTCAAGCTCCTGATGATTGTCGGCAAATGTTTTGGCATGTTCGGCCTTGATGTAGTATTTCGACAGTCCATTTTCGGTTTCGAGGCGTTCGTAGCCATTGACCTCGGCTACTACATCAGTTGATAGCTGAGTGTGCTCGCCTCTGAGCTTAAATGGAGTGACCGAACGCGCGCGGTAAAACCCAACAACGACGACCAAAACAGTCACCGCCAAGATAGCGAGGGCACCGTATCGAAAGACTTGCGGCAATCTCGCTCGCAGAGCATAATCGCGTACCTGTTTTGTTTCGTTTTCAGTCAAACTTCGTAATCTATTCCTATACTGACCACTGACAACCGCCCACCGGCAACTGCCCTAATTATCCGCTCTCAAATCCTCAACTACAAGTTGCAGCCTCGTGTTTCCATTCCACACATTAGCCTCAGCAACGTAAGCTAATTCGATGCGAGAATTGGGCTTGAGCGTTTGCCCCTTTGATCTAGCGACGCCGTCCCACCACACCGCCTCAAATTGTTTGCCGCTTGCGTCAAAGAGCTTGAGCTTAAGGTGTTTGTCTTTCATCACAAATGGCTCGTCGTGAAGTGTGAGGTTTTTGGTCAGGAATATAGGTTTCGGGTTACCCGCACCGAAAGGCTCAAACGCGGCGAGGTCTTCGACAAGTTTTAAGCTAAGCGTTTCGGTCGTGACAACCGCGTCGATCAAAACCTCAGGCGTGCGTTCATCTTTTGGAATGATCTCGTCCGCGTATTTATCGAGCCGCTCACGCAAAGCCTCGATATTTTCCTGCTTTGCCTTCATTCCTGCTGCCATTACGTGACCGCCAAAAGACTCGAGCAGATCGGAAACTGTGCCAAGTGCGCCGAACAGGTCAAACCCGCGAATGCTGCGCGCACTGCCCGTTGCAAGTCCGTCCTCGAGTGAAAACACGATAGCCGGACGATAGAATTTCTCCGCGACACGCGACGCCGCGAGTCCGACTACGCCTTTGTGCCAGCCTTCGCCGGCGACAACGACAAAGTTGGCGTTTGGAAAAGATGCGGCTTCGAGCATCGCCATTTCGGTGACCTCTTGCTGGATCTTTTGCCGCTCGCGGTTACGCGAATCAAGCAGAGCAGCGATCTTTCTGGCTCCGCTAAAATCCGTCGATTCAAGCAGCTCGACAACATGCGTCCCGACTTCCATCCGTCCGGCGGCGTTTATCCGCGGGCCGATGCGAAAACCGATGTGCATACTCGTCATGTCGGAACGACAGTCGGCGACCTCCATCAGAGCTTTGAGGCCCCAGTTATCGGTTTTTGGTAGGTCGATCAGCCCAAGTGCGACGATCGCGCGGTTTTCTCCCGTCAAATTAACAACATCCGCAACGGTCCCGATCGCAGCTATCTTTAATAGACTCGGAATTTCTTGTTCGAGATCAAATTCACGCAGCACAGCATGTGCGAGCTTAAACGCAACGCCGACGCCCGCGAGATTGTCGTCAGGGTATTCGCTGTCCGGATGGAATGGATTGATGAGCGCAACGGCTGGCGGGAGAATGGTGTCGTCTTTGATCTCGTGGTGGTCGCAGATGATCGTGTCCATGCCGATCTCTTTGGCTTTTGTAACCTCTTCGAAATTAGAAGTTCCCGTATCGACGCTCACAAGCAAAGTAAATCCCTCAGCCCTCGCCGCCTCAAGCGGTGCGTAATTGATACCGCGATTCTCTGTAAAGCGGTTGGTAATGTGATACGTCGTCTCAAGCCCCAGCAAACTAAACATCCGCCGCAGCAAAACGGTCCCCGTCGTGCCGTCAACATCCAGGTCGCCCCAGATCATAACTTTTTCTTTGTTGGCGACGGCAAGCTTGATACGCTCAACCGCCTCACTCATTCCGTGCATTAGCAGGGGTTCGTGCAGATGCTCGGGCGAAGGATTGAGAAATTGCTCAGCTTTTGCAATGGTGTCGTGTCCACGCGTGATGAGCAAAGCCGCGATCAGCGGCTGAACATTAAGCTCCGCCGCCAGCCTTTTAACCGCGTCGTGATCGTGCTTTTGTATTGTCCAACGCTTTTGCATGAGTTTAAGAGGCTTAACGCAAAGTCGCAAAGATACAAAGACGCAAAGGTTTTTCCGTGAAGTAACGAAGCAGTTGACAGTTTTCGATCCACTAACCTTTCTTACTTGGCGTCTTTGCCCCTTTGCGACTTTGCGTTAAAAATATCAATTGATCTGCGGACTAATAACACCTTTCCACAGCAGAACAAGGATGACCGTGCCGAGAATCACGCGATAGATGACGAAGACTGTGGTCGTGTTGCGTTTGAGGTATGCGAGCAGGGCCCATATTGAAAGATATCCGACGATGCCGGCGATGACGGTGGCGACAATGAGCGGCGTAAAGCTTTCGGCGGGCAGTATCTTAATTGCCTTACGCAGCTCAAGCAAGCCGCTGGCGGTGATCGCGGGTATAGATAATAGAAATGAGAAACGTGCGGCGGTTTCTCGTTTTTCGCCTGCAAACAAACCGCCCATGATCGTCGAACCGCTACGCGAGGCACCCGGCATCAGTGCCAGACACTGACAAAACCCTTGCACAATTGCGTCCGTCAGCCCAAGATGCCGCATGTCTTTGCGTTTGCTACTGACGATTTCGGCCAGCACCAGCCCGAGAGCGATGACGATCAGCATCGTCGCGATGAACCACAAGTTTTTCGTGCCCGCACCTTCGATAAAATCTTTGAATAGCAGGCCGACGACACCAATTGGTATCGACCCGAATATTATCAGCCAGCCGAGCCAAGCCTCTTCGGACAGCCATATCGGCCGCACGCCGTCCGTGCCGGAGAAACGCATTCCCCGTTTGCTGGTCAGCAAAGCGAAATGGTCACGCACAAACGCACTCGCGATG
>JAYVOS010000198.1:0-6975 GCA_043757775.1 Chloracidobacterium sp.
TGCCGGCTGCGGCACAACCGACCATGAGCTATTTGATCAAAAACGCGACGGTGATGACGGCGGTCAAAGGGACGCTGGAGAATACCGACATTTTGGTTCAAAACGGCAAGATCATTAAGATCGGCAAAAATCTGACAGCTCCGGCTGGCGTCGCTGTCATTGATGCTACCGGCAAATTTGTCACGCCCGGCATTATCGATTGTCACTCGCACTCTATGCTCGACTCGATCAACGAAGGCTCGCTTTCGGTGACTTCGATGGTGCGGACACGCGACATGCTCAACCCGACCGACATCACGATATATCGGGCACTCGCTGGCGGTGTGACGGCGGCTAATCTGCTGCACGGATCGGCAAATTCTATCGGCGGACAAAATACGACAGTCAAATTCAAATGGGGACATCCGGTCGAAGATTATCCGATCTCTGACGCACCGCCGGGGATCAAATTTGCAATGGGTGAAAATGTCCGGCAGACGACATCATCGCCGCAACCGGGTCGTGCTTTGCGTTATCCGCGAACACGGCAGGGAACTATAGAGGTAATGCGTGACGCATTTTTACGAGCGAAGGACTACAAGCAATCGTGGGCCGATTTTAAGGTCGGCAAAACAAAAATACAGCCGAGAAAAGATCTCGAACTTGAACCGCTGGTCGAAGTGCTCGAAGGTAAACGGCTCATACACGCACACGACTACCGCTCGGACGAGGCGTTGAATTTGATGCTGCTCGCTGATGAATTTGGAATCAAGGTGGCCACGCTCCAGCACGGGCTTGAGGCATACAAGATTGCACCAGAGATCGCAAAACGCGGCACAGGAGTGTCGATATTTACAGATTTTTGGGGCTACAAACTCGAGGCTTATGATGCTATTCCATACAACGCTTATATCCTATGGAAAAACGGCGTCAATGTGTCGATAAATTCGGATGACAACGAACGCATGCGTCGCCTCAATCTTGATGCCGCTAAGGTCGAAAAATACGGTGGAGTGCCGGAGCAGGACGCACTGCAAATGATCACGCTCAACCCTGCCAAACAGCTCGGGATCGACAAACGGACAGGTTCGATCGAGGTCGGGAAAGATGCCGATCTGGTTATCTGGAACGGACATCCATTCAGCGTTTATTCGCGAGTCGAGACGACGATGGTCGAGGGCGAAATATTATTTGACCGTGCCAAAGACGCACAAATTCGAAAAGATATGGCCGCCGAGCGTGAAACGCTCGAAAAGCTAGATGTTAACAAGGCTCCGGGAACCGGCGGAGGCCCGCCCCGAATACCGTCAGAAAAGCGGAAAACCGATCTCGACGATGCGGAATACGGCGACGGAGGGAACCAATAATGTACAAAATTCATTTAACGCAAAGTCGCAAAGTTACAAAGACGCAAAGGAAAACTATGGCAATCGGAACATCGATTCAAAAAATTACTGAATATCTTTGCGACTTTGCTCCTTTGCGACTTTGCGTTGTAATTTTTCTCTTTGCCTTTGCTTCGTTTGCTCAAAATGATGGGTCGGAGCAGAATCAGACCGGTAAGGCAGGGACTTTTGCGATCGTCAACGCACGTATTGTGACCGTTTCGGGAGCGACTATCGAAAACGGCACGGTCGTGATCCAAAACGGCAAGATCGCAGCTATTGGGGCAAATGTTCAGATCCCGTCGGGTGCGGAAAAGATCGACGGCAAAGGCCTAAGCGTCTTTCCGGGTATGATCGATGCCGGAACCAATATGGGCCTCGCGGAGATCACGCTTGGGGTTGACGGCTCTGTCGATCTTGCTGAGGTCGGGTCGATGAATGCGAACGCAAAAGCGATCAAGGGCATTCATCCGCATTCGGCTCACGTAAATGTGACTCGCGTCAACGGTATCACGACTGTTTTGTCGGCTCCGCAGGGCGGTTTGATCGCCGGTCAGGCGGCTGTGATCGATCTAAACGGTTCGACGCCTGACGAGATGGCTGTCGTGAGAGAATTTGGCCTCGTAATTAATTTTCCGACCATAGCTTTTGGCGGACGATTTGGCGGGTTTCGGGGAGGCGGAGCGACTGATTTTAACGATGCTGTAAAACGCCGGGACGCTCAGGTTGATGAGCTGAAGAAGATATTTGGCAATGCGGAGCTTTACCTCAAAGCAAAGGATGCTTACGCTAAGGACAAGACGTTGCCGTTCCCAACTACAGATCAGAAATTAGAGGCCATGGCACCATTTATACACGGTGAAAAACCCATCATCTTTGCTGCCGAGCGTGAACGCGATATTCGTGGCGTTGCTAAATTTGTCGGTGAGATGAAGGTCAAAGGCATTATTCTCGGCGGACAGGAAGCATGGAAAGCGGCGGATGATCTGAAAAAAAACAACATTTCGGTGATCTACACGAATATTTACGCCTCGCCGGTGAGGGACGACGATGAATACGATTACTTGTTTACTGCTCCGACTAAAATGGCGGCTGCCGGTGTAAACTTTTGCATCTCAACCGGAGATACCGGCCCAATGGTCCGCGAATTGCCTTATCACGCCGGTATGGCCTCTGCATATGGGCTGTCGAAAGACGATGCTCTAAAATCAGTGACGCTATATGCCGCTCAGATATTGGGCCTCTCTGACAAAATGGGATCGCTCGATGTCGGCAAGGTCGCGAATGTGGTTGTGACCGATGGTGATATGCTCGAATCCCGCACGAACGTTAAATATATTTTCATTAACGGCAGAATGATCCCGCTGACGAGCCGTCACACGGAGCTGTTTGACAGTTTTAAGGACAGAAAATAGGACGCTGAGATAGTGAGACACAGAGACGCAGGGAATATATCCCGGCGTCTCTGTTTCATTTTTATCTCTGCGTCTAGCTCTTCTGAGGTATATCTTCGCCGTCTTTGAAAAACTCCAGGCTTGCTGAATTTAGACAATAGCGTTTTCCGGTTGGTGGTGGGCCGTCGGGGAAGACGTGCCCTTGGTGGCCGCCGCAGCGGGAGCAACGGATCTCGATACGGCGCATCCCGTAGGCATTGTCCTCGATATTCGTTAGGTGTTCCTTGTCGAATGGGGCGTAAAACGAAGGCCAGCCGGTGCCGGAGTGAAACTTTTTCGCCGAGCTAAACAGCGGCAATCCGCACAAACGACAGGTGTAAACGCCGTCCATTTTGTTATCAAGCAGCGTCCCGCAAAACGCAGGTTCGGTGCCGTGATCGAGCAATATCCGGTATTCCTCTTCGTTTAGGCCCTGTGCTAGCCGCTCAATTGCTTCGGCTGATAAGGGCGTGATGTCGTATCCTGACTCTGATGTTTCCATAACTTTATTACTAATTTGTTTTCAATAAAATCCAAATTTTTGATCTGAAATTTCAAAACTGCCGTCCGCCAACTGCTGCTGCCTAATGTCCTCATCCCCACCAAAATGATGCGGCGATGATGCAATACAATCCGATCAACGCGAGGCCCTCAAGCCAGATCGACTCGCCATCGTAAACGATAAAAGCATTGACGATGGCTGCAAGAGCGAGTGCAGCTACCAACAGCGGCGGCAACACTAAAGTAAGGACGGAACCGCCTAAAACAAAGGACAGTAGGACGAGTATTGGTATCAGCCCGAGAGCGATCTGCAACGAGCTGTTAAGCATGATGCTGATCGCATAATCCGCCTGATTACGCCAGGCGAACTGGATACCGACAAAATTTTCGATCGAATTCCCGGCGATAGCGACAACAACAAGTCCTGTAAACGCTTCGGACAAGCCAAATTTCGTCATTACCGGATCGAGGGATGCGACGAACCAGTCCGAAACAAATGCCGCTCCGGCACCTGCACATGCCAAAATGCCGATCGCGAGAGCCATCGACCACTCGGCGCCGCCCATTTCTTTTGACTGCGTGACGACGGCTGGGTCACCCTTTACAGAGAAATATGTGTTTGCCGCGAGCAACACCAAAAGCACAATCGCCGACACCACATCGAGAGTGTTAACATGTGCCTCGGCCGGGGTGTGGAGTTCTTTGGCAAGCGTCGGTATCATCAGGGCGGCGACTGCGAGTATCATTAATGTCGCGATCATTTTTGGCGGTTCGGAACGGAACGTCTGAGTGCCGTTCTTTAGGCCGCCGAGAAAAAGTGCGAGGCCGAATACGAGAAGCGCATTGCCGAGGATCGACCCTATTAATGCGGCCTGGACGAGGCCAACGAGACCCGCTTTGAGGGCAAAGATGCACACAAAAAGCTCCGGCAGATTGCCCAGACTGGATTGCAAAATGCCCGTCGCTCCCGGTCCGAGACGGCTGCCAAGCTGTTCGGTGGCGTCGCCCACGATCATCGCAAGCAACGCTAGGGCTGCTGCCGTCACGAAGAAAGCTAGAACAGCATTCGAGTGAGCGTAGTGCAAGACCCCGGCGGCGATGGTCGCAATGGCACACAAGAAAATAATGATCTTTTCCTTATTTTCCACTTTGGTTAACTATCCTTTCCAAATACTTGTTTTTCTAGTTTTCTGAGCCGCGTCGCCATCTCACCGAGCCTGCGAAATGCAGCAGTTGCACGGAGCCAGTCTTTGGTATCGAATGCTGGAATGCCTGAGATCGTCTTGCCCGGTTCGACATCGTGCGACGTGGCGGATTTAGCTGTAATAACAGCATCATCGCCTACTTTTAAGTGTCCAGCGATGCCTACCTGTCCCGTTAGAATTACGCGTTTGCCGATGTGCGAACTACCCGCAAGTCCTGTCTGCGAACAGATCAGAGCATCCTCATCGACAGTGCAGGAATGGCCGATCTGGACGAGATTGTCGATCTTGGCACCGCGTTTTATACGAGTCTCTCCCACCGATGCACAGTCGATCGAGGTATTGGCACCGATCTCGACATCGTCTTCGAGAACGACGCGGCCAGTCTGCGGTATCTTGAGCCAATGCTTATCTTCGGTCTTGGCATATCCAAACCCGTCCGACCCGATCGTTGTATTGTTGTGAATGATGCACCTCGCACCGATCTCACAATTTTCGCGAACCGATACGCCTGAATGGATAGTCGTGTTTTCGCCTATCTTAACGCCGTCGTAGATCGTTGCGTTTGGCAATATCCTGACCCTGCTTGAGATAACGCAATTTTTGCCGATAACGGCATTTGCGTGGATCTCCACATCTTTTGCAACGGTCGCCGTTGTATCGATAACCGCGGACGGATGAATGCCAGGGACGATTTGCGGCTCCGGAAAAAATATTCGCAACGCCAGCGTGTAGGCTACATACGGATCTTTGGCACGCAGGACGGCGATGTCGTCTCGTTCGATCCCGGCTTTTTCACCTAAGAAGATAGCGGCCGCGTTGGTGTGGGCGATCTGCGGCGTGTATTTGGGATTAGCGAGAAACGTGATATCGCCAAGTCCTGCAATATTAAGGCCGGCAGCCGATGTTATCTCCGTCTCCGGCGAGCCTTGTGAGATGGTCGCGTTAGTTTTTTCAGCTAATTCTGATAGTTTCATTTTAAACATCTTGAAAAAACAAGTCCCGATATGCAACACTAGTTTTAGCAAACAAATCAGCCCACTCAAAGTCACCCCGCTTTGAATTTCGCTCTCTCTCGTGCCGTTTTGCCAAATTTTACAGGAGTTTTATAACGCTATGAATGATCGTATTTTGAATCAGTCAAGTAAAAAGTCGTCTGAAACCTTAACAAACGCGGGTTACAGACAAGAGTTGATCAATGGTCAGATCGCACCGAAGGCCGCAGGAAACCGTTGGCACAATCTGATCGGGACCAATATCGCGATAGCCGTTGGCACACGGGTTTCGGGTAACAAAGCCGAGATATACGTTAACGGGATGCAAGTGCAGCTCAAAAGCGACCTTATCTGCTATCCGGATGTCGTGATCGTCAATGGAGCACCAACATTTACAGATCAGAATGCGAATGTGCTGCGAAACCCCACGGTCGTTTTCGAGATCGTCTCCAGCGCCACAAGCCCTCTGGATAAAGCTCAAAAGCTAGAAAGCTATCTCGCCATATCGAGTATCAAAGAGTGCTTTTTGATCAAAGCCGACGAATTGCGTGTAGAGCAATACGCCCGTCAAAATGCCAAACAATGGCTCTATCGCATTTACGACGAACGCGACGATGTGATCTCGCTTGATGCGCTAAATTGCAAAGTCTCACTTGCTGAGATTTATGCAAACATCAACGTCAGACAAGCTGAACTGAGTTCAAAAGCGGTAAATTAATTTTTTAACCACAGATAAATACTGATCGACACAGATAGAATTCTAAAAAACTACGTCCACCGTAATTATAGGTGGTTTTAATTCTTTTATTTCGCGTGTTTCGTGGGCAAACTTCTTACATTAGATTAACCGGATCGATCTCGACATAGATCACACGCATATCGCCGCCGTTTGCTTCGGCGTCGGCGAGAGCTATCTGGAGCGTGTCGCGAAGCTCACGCCTCGTCGCACCTTTTAGAATTATCTGTACGCGGTATTCGTTCTTGAGCCGCGACAAAGACGCGGGTGCCGGGCCGAGAATGCGGCAGTACTTCGCTATGTTTGCAGCATCAAGCGAACGCCGTAAAATGTTTGCGTGACGCATCGCATAGGCGTGGTCGCGGTGCTTGATCATTATCGATGCGAGGACAAAAAACGGCGGATAATTTAGCCGCTTGCGGTACTTTATCTCTTCTTTGTAAAAGCCTTCGTAATCCTGCTTGACGGCGTGCCGCAGAGCGTAGTGCTCGGGATAATAGGTCTGAATCAGCACGCGTCCCGCCTTAGACCCTCGTCCTGAGCGTCCTGCAACTTGCGTTATTAACTGAAACGTCCGCTCCGCTGAACGCAGGTCCGGCAGCCCTAGACCAATATCGACCGAGATCACGCCAACGAGCGTCACGTTAGGGAAATCGTGGCCTTTGGCGATCATCTGCGTGCCGACGAGCATGTCGAGACCGCCGCGTTCGAATGTCGTCAGCACCTCTTCGATCTCGCCTTTGT
>JAYVOS010000199.1:0-6972 GCA_043757775.1 Chloracidobacterium sp.
GGCCGATATGCGTTCGCAGCAGACATACGGCAACGGCATGTATAAAAGCACCGACGCCGGTACGACCTGGACGCATATCGGGATCGAGAATACTCGGCAGATCGGGCGCGTTGCCGTCGATCCAAAAAACGCAAATATCGTTTTTGTAGCCGCTCTCGGCAGTGTTTATGGGGCAAATCCGGATCGCGGCATATTTCGCACAAAGGACGGAGGCAAGAGCTGGGAAAAGGTACTATTCAAAAATGAGAATGTCGGTGCCATTGATGTGGTGATTGACCCAGCCGACTCGAAGATCGTTTATGCGACACTCTGGGCCACGCGGCGTCCGCCGTGGAGCATTTATCCGCCAGCCTATGGGCCCGGCGGCGGAATATTCAAATCGACTGACGGCGGCACGACTTGGAAGCAGTCCGACGTCGGTATCCCGGTCGAAGGCCAGGGACGCATCGGCATTACCGTTTCCCCAACAAATCCGAAGCGGCTATACGCAATAGTTGACGCGACAAAAGGAGGGTTGTATCGTTCAGAAGACGCGGGTGCGACGTGGATGCTTATTAACGAGCAAAAACGTATCTGGGGACGTGGCTGGTATTTTTCCAAGGTCGTTGCAGATCCTAAAAATGCCGATACTGTTTACGTATCAAACACCTCTGTTTATAAATCGACCGACGGCGGTAAGTCGATGACTGCAATCAAGGGAGCTCCGGGCGGCGACGATTATCACCAGCTATGGATATATCCGGACGACCCGAAACGAATGATACTCGCAAGCGATCAGGGTGCGGTCGTAACCGAAGACGGCGCGGCGAGCTGGAGCTCTTGGTACAACCAGCCGATCGCACAGGTTTATAATGTTGCGACAGATTTTCGCTACCCGTATTGGGCAACCGGTTCCCAGCAGGACAGCGGAGCTGTCGCAGTGTTGACGCGGAGTAATCACGCAGAGATATCTAATCGCGATTGGGAACCGGCCTGTGCCGGCGGCGAATCTGGCTACACGGCCCCCGACCCTCTGCATCCGCATATCCTTTTTGGCGGAACGGTAACTCGTTGTAACGTCATCACCGGCGAAGAGACAAATGTCTCGCCCGAACGCACGATGACCGTGCCTGCGAGACATACGTGGACACTGCCGCTCGTGTTTTCCGAGGCCGACCCCAAAGCTCTGTATTTTAGTAACCAATTCTTATTTAAGACCACAAACAGCGGCGAAAGCTGGACGCAGATCTCGCAGGACATGACCCGCGAAGATCCGGGCGTGCCGCCAAATCTTGACGAGGCGACCGCAAAAGACGCTCCGGCAGACAAACGGCGCGGTGTTATTTATTCGATAGCCCCATCGCCGCTGCGGATAGGGACGGTATGGATCGGGACTGATGACGGACTTATTCACAAGACCGACGACGATGGAAAAACCTGGGCAAATGTCACGCCGCCGGAGCTGACGCCTTGGAGCAAGGTTGTGATGCTGATCGCGTCGCATTTTGATGTCAACGAAGCATTTGCCGCGGTCGACCGTCATCGTCTGACGGACAACGAGCCTTATATTTACCGCACACGCGATGGCGGAAAGAGCTGGCAAAAGATTACAAAAAACCTACCAGCAGGTGTCTATATGCAAAATGTGACCGAGGACACTCAGCGAAAAGGACTGTTGTTTTGCGGCACTGAGCTGAGCCTATTTGTCTCGTTTAATGACGGCGACGATTGGCAACCGCTACAGCTAAATATGCCACATGTCTCTATGCGGGACTTGGCGATCAAGGACAATGATCTCGTCGTTGCAACGCATGGACGCGGGTTTTGGGTGCTCGATGACATCACTCCGCTGAGACAGATCACGGATGAAATGGTCAGATCGGATGCTTTTTTATTCGAGCCAGCGGTTGCCTATAATCTGCCCCAGCCGAACGAAAACGGAACGCCTCAGCCTCGTGACGAGCCGCTTGCTGACAATCAGCCATACGGAGCGGTGCTAGATTATTATCTCGGGGCAAAACCTAGCGGCACGGTTACGCTTGAGATATTAAATCCGGCAGGCGAGTCAATCAAGAAATTTTTGAGCGACGACAAGGTTACGGCGGTCGATCCTGACAAGCTGGATATTCCTGCATTCTGGATCAAGACACCTCCCGTTATTTCGACAGCGGCGGGTATGCATCGGTGGGTTTGGGATCTGCGTCCCGCTCCGGTTGCGGGGCTTGCTAGCGGCAGCAGACGCGGTGGAGTTTCGTCAGTTCTACCCGGCGTCTATACCGTTAAGCTCACCGTGGGCGGCAAAAGCTACATGCGTTCGCTGGTCGTAAAGATGGATCCGAGAGTCAGTCGTTAGGGATCACGATCTTTTTCAAAACCTCTTTTCTAGGTTGTGAAAGGTCGCAATATATAAAATATGGAGTTGAAATGTCGAGCCCGTCATGGGTAAAGCTCATCTTTGTAGAATCAGGGCTAAAGCTTATCTCGGTTACGTTATCCCATATCTCGGAAAAACTCATGATGTAGGAAAAACTGTGTTTGCCAGTAGCCGTGTCGATAAAATGTAAGTATTTAGGTTGATAAACGGCGAGGAACTTTCCATCAGGGGTAAATGCTTTTGCTCCAAAGTTTTTCACTGTCGAGTCGCCCATCAACATCTGATTTGTGGCGAGATCGAGGATTGCTTGCCCATCATAGTTACCTTTTGTATATAGCGTAAATGCGATCTTGCCGCCAGCCGGCGAGACAACGAGTTGGCCGGCCGATTCCGAGTTTATTGTAAGATCCGGAGCTGATTTTTTGCCTGTTTTAGTGGAGTAGCGGCTCAACATATTTTTATGCAGATGATAAAGAGTTAAACCATCCGGCGATAGTGCGGAAGAATCTAAAAATGGAGCGTCAATCTCAAACAAAAGTTTGCCGGTCTCCATGCTGTGGACATAGGTCTTGTTAAGCTGAGTACTCTCCGTCAATACGACCTTATTATCATCGCTCACAGCGGTGACAAGTGGTGTATATTTATGCTTTGTCTTTTGGATCAAAATCTTACGCAGTAATTCTCCGGTCTCAGTCGAGTAGAAATAGAACTTTGAATCTCGATCCGTGAGACAAAACTCTTTACCACCAGGTCTTTGGATCATCTCAGTTCCACCGAAGAAGTTTTCGGGAATATCCCCAAACATTGCTTGATGACCTTTGATAAGATCTGCAATGTCCTTCTTCTCTTCGGGGCTGTAATCAAATGCCGGCACCTCTATGATCTTTGCAGTTTTGACCGGCGGCTTTCTTGGGTCATATAACCATCTGATCTCGCCGTCCTGAGCTAAAACTATAGAGCGGCCTTTTGCGTCAAAAAAGCTAAAGATCGGCATCGGCAGGCCGTAGTTACCTTTTGCTCCGGTGAGGAGAAATGGTTTTCGAGTCTGTTGGGAAAACACAGCAGGAGCGATCAGCATCTGGAGAGATAACCACATCGTCGCTGCAGTTATTAATCTATTTGTAAATTGTGATCTCAGCAACATTAGCTTTCTCTGTGTTCACATTTAGTCAGTTATTCGACTCTTTTATATTTCTCTGCCATAAACTCAACATAGATAAACCCGAACCGCTGAAACCAGTCTTTTTGGCCATTCTGGGCTTCGCATTTATCGACCTCCATCATGGCATCGAGCAATGCATCCATTAACTCTTTGTATTTGGCGTCATACGCGTCCTTAAATTTTGAATATGACTCCATTATACCTTTTCTTGCTTTTTGCCAGGAAAGTCCCTGGAGTCCGCCGATGCCACCCGAGACCGTGTCACCGAAACTAGCTTGCTTAGCAACAAAGGTTTTCGTGGTAAGCCCTAAACATTTAAGTTTGCTCAACCTCCTTCGCGCATCATTAAGCTTCTTGTAAGCCGCTTCATAGCAGTTGGAGCATTTACTCCTAAAATCTTCCTTTCGAAGTTCTTCCGGATTGTTACGAAGAAGCTCAAAACCATCAATGACTTCGTTACAAGACGAAGGAATCAACGCCTGCGGATTGATCGAGTATTCAGGAAGACATTCACCGATTTTTAGTGTTTTCAAGCCGTCATAAATTTCTTTTGCACTTCTGTATAAAGAATATGCCTTTCCTGAAGAATCAAGCGCATTTCCAAGTGGTTTTTTTGCGAAATCCTTGAGGCCCGTGTTAATTTCAGATTGAGCTTGACGCTGTAAGGACGTGACAATTCCGTCTTGCGCCGTCGATTTTATCGATAATAAAAACACTAACAGGCAGAGAATTAATATATTTCTTTTCATAAGTAATTACTTTACCGTGTGGGCTTTTGCTTCTTAAAGGGTGATGGCAGATCATCGATAATTTCTTCACCTACCCAAATCATGATTTGGTATTTTACTGGTATTTTTCGGGACATTATTTTAATCCCAAAGTCGCCCCCGGTTTTGAACAAGCTGACAAATCGGCCATTCGCTTGGGTGGCCCCAGATTGCTCGATTTCCGTCCAAAAATCCTTATGAAATGAGATGTCAATCTTACTCTCTTTCTGTAACGAATCGACAGAGACAACTATTGGTGAAAAAATACTAATTCCCTTTACATAAAAATATATCGCCTCGTCTTTTTGGTTAACGCTGGCAACCACTATCCTCCCCTTCTCTATAGGGCTTGTCCCTGGATAATTGGATAATTTTAGCTCTGTGGGCTTTATTTTTTCGTCCATCGTGAATGGCTGCGCTTTACAAGTCAACACGCCGAACAACAGCAAAATACCTACTAGTGACCTCACCATTAGCCATTTGATAAACGCAGTCTCGTTATTACTTTTCACATCCATAATTACAATGAGAGGAAAGCCGCAGAAAAAAAGTTTGTGTTCTTAAATTGATAATATTTTACTACTTACTTTGGGAGTTTGTAAATACAGTTTTGGTCTGGCGAATTAATATCTCGATAATACTGAGATGGGTAGGTTATTAATCATGTGCTAGGAACAATTAGTTTAGCTGCCCAGCAGCAGTCTCCCACTCGGCGTATAGAGATTGGATATTGGTTTCGGTTCCGCGATGCTGCTCTGCGAGTGCATTGAGCTTTTCAAAATCGGAGGCGACCTCGGGCAATGCCATTTGCGCAAAGAGTTCCGTTGCTTTTGCTTCGAGAGTAGGGATCTCGGACTCGATTGCCTTGATGCGTTTCTCGAGTTCGTTGCGTTGGTTTTTGGAGAGGTTTGAGCCGGTGGGAGAAGAACCGCTCGCTATTGCTACCGGTTCTGACTTTGGCTGCACGGCTTCTACCGGCGGCAGAGTCAGCTTCCAATCATGAAATTCGGTGTAGTTGCCGTCGAAATCGAATACGCGCCCGTCTTCTTCGAATGAGAGCATCTGCGATGCGATCTTGTCTAAGAAAAAGCGATCATGGCTGACGACGATGATCGTGCCGTCGTATTCCTCAAGAGCATTTTCAAGCGACTCGCGCGATGGGATATCGAGGTGATTGGTCGGCTCGTCTAGGATCAGGACATTCTTTTGCGAATAGATCAGTTTGGCGAGAGCGAGCCTTCCCTTTTCACCACCGGAAAGAGCGGAGACTGGTTTGAACACATCTTCGCCAATGAAGAGAAACTTAGCAAGGAAGCCGCGCAAGGTCCCGTTGTCAGCGTTCGGTGCGACGCGGCGAAGTTCCTGAACCACCTCGTTCCTCGGCTCTAGTCCCTCAAGATTTTGAGAGTAATACCCGATATTAACTTTGGTTCCCCAGTGGATCTTGCCATCAAGCTCGCGGATATTGCCTAGAATAGTTTTGATCAGCGTAGTCTTACCAGTGCCGTTACCGCCAATTATCCCGAGAGCTGCTCCGCGAAGTAATGAAAAATTGAGCTTGTTGGCAAGAACTTTTTTGCCGTATCCAATGGTCAGATCTTCGGCGGTCAAGACGTTATTGCCGGTCCGCTCGACCTGACGGAGTCCGAAATTGCCGCCAGATTTTTCGCTGGTGACGGCTTCGATACGATCCATTTTTGCAAGCAATGTGCGTCGTGATTTAGCCTGTTTAGTCTTTTGGCCTTCGAGATTTTTACGGATGAATTCCTGGGTTTTATTGATCAGTGCTTGCTGATTTTCATATTCGCGCAGCTGCTGCTCACGGCGAAGCTCGCGTTCCTCGAGATATTTCGAGTAATTTCCCTTGTATGTAACCGCCTGGCCGCGATCCATTTCGACAACTCGGTTGGTTGTGCGGTCGAGGAAATAACGGTCGTGGCTGATGACAACGTACGTTTTCTCGTATGTTTTGAGAAATTCTTCAAGCCACTCTACAGCATTAACGTCGAGATGGTTGGTCGGCTCGTCGAGCAGCATGACATCTGCATTTGACAGCAAAAGACGCACCATACCGAGACGGTTCTTTTGCCCGCCGGACAGTGTTCGTACATCTTCGCCCCAGCTTTCAGACGCAAAGCCCATTCCTAGTAGTACAGCTTCTGCTTTTGCGGCATACGAGAATCCGTCGGCGTGCTCAAACGCCGTTTGCAGGTCAGCGTATTTATGAAGCACGGCCTCGGAGTGATCGGTCTCCATAGTCTTTTCAAGCTGCCGCATCTCGGCCTCGATGTCGTGGATCTCTTTGAACGCGGATAGAGCTGCGGTGTGGACAGTTTCGGCTTCGCCAAAATCGACGTGCTGGTCGAGCAGGCCGAGCTTGAGGCCATTCATTTTGATGACCTCGCCGTCGTCAGCGGCCTCCTGTTCGGTAATAAGACGAAAAACCGTCGTTTTGCCCGCGCCATTTCGGCCCACGAGCCCGACCTTTTCGGACATATTTACCTGAAACGACACCCCTTTGAGGATCTCGGTGCCGCCGTAGGATTTCCACACATTGTTGAGTCTAAAAAGCATTTTTTCGTAAAGGAAAAGGTAAAAGACAAAACATTGAAGTTTTGCCTTTCACCTCATGATCAGACCAACCTCGCTCGAGGCTATTTATTCGCCGCCGGCTTGGCCGCTGTGTTAGT
>JAYVOS010000200.1:0-6952 GCA_043757775.1 Chloracidobacterium sp.
CAATACAGGTATCGATGTACTGTATAGCGGCGACCGTTTTGCTGACATCGCCTGTGGCTGCAATTATATCCGCTGCCGGAATATTGGCGACAAAGACACCATTGGGTGACTTTTCGAGACTCCGAAGCAGTCTGTCAGCGATCCTAAAACTTTGCGATTCGGGGTGCTGAACGGCTGAGCCGGACTTTGCTCCCGGAATCAATATCTGTTCTTCGAAAAGCTGCTGCGAATCGGCTCCGCCGTCAAAAAAATGTGTCAAATGTTGAAAACGTGCGGTTTCAGTGATCTTGAAATTAGGTATTTCACTTGCCGACAAAATCTCGGTCAGCGTTCCTTTTTCCGGAATTTGTCTAAACGCCGACGGCAGATTAAACCCGCGATCATATTCCGTCATGCAGACAGTATCGACGATCGGCTTTACCGAGATCGTTTCATCGGGTACGCAAAGTGAACGAACAAGCTGCCGCATCGTGTCTGCACGATGGTTAAAAAAGACTACGAGATCGTCGTTTTTGACTGTTGCAACGGGGACGTCCGGCGAGCTTTCAAGCACGATCGGCAAGATAAATTCGTCCGAGATGCCTCGCAGAAAAGAGTTTCGTACCGCTGAAACTGCATCGTGTGCGCGTTCGCCTTCGGCGTGGACGAGCATCGTAAAGGCACGTGCCGTCCGCTCCCATTTCTCGCCGCTGTCCATCGCAAAAAAGCGTCCGCACAACGATGCTATGTGACCGATTCCGATGTCGGCAAGCTTGATCTCAAGCGCCTCGACATAGATGTCTGCGGTTCGCGGCTGGACATCTAGCCCGTCTAATATACAGTGGATATAAACTTTTGTAAGGCCGTGCTTTTTGGCGAGACGCAGCAAAGCAAACAGATTTTCGGTAGATGAATGAACGCCGCCGTCGCTCAACAGGCCAATAAGATGCACACCCGAATCAGTTTCTTTGGCCTTGACGAATGCACGATTTAGAACTGCATTCTCCATAAACTCACCCGAATCGACCGCATGTTTGATCTGCGACACCTCGGTCTGAGCAAGCCGTCCGGTGCCGATATTCAAATGTCCGACCTCGGCGTTACCCGGTTCTTCATCTGACTGTCCGACGCTCGCCCCGGATGCAGCCAGCGTCGTCATCGGATAATTGCGGCAGATCTCGTCGTAATACGGCGTGTGAGCAACCGCGATGGCATTACCCTCGGTACGCGGAGCGTAGCCCCAACCGTCGAGTATGACGAGAGCGACAGGGCGTTTGGTTGTCGTATTATTTTGGTTCATCAAAGCGAGAAAAAGAGAGCAAACGACTTCGTTTATCAATTATAAACAAATCTTAGAATCGGCGTATAGAAAATTCTTAATATGAATCGGGAGCCGTTTTCTCCATCCACCTATCCGGATGACGAAGCGGGGCGAATTCAAATTGCTCGTAGAGGCCATGAGCGTCGCGCGTCGCCAGAACCCAACGCCGCAGCCCTTGTAGGTCAGGTTGCTCGACGATGACTTTCATTAGCCATTTGCTCAGGCCTTTGCCGCGATGCTCATCGATGACATACACGTCGCCGATGTAAGCAAAAGTCGCTCGGTCGGTCACAACGCGGGCAAATCCAACCTGTTGTTTACCGTAAAACAGGCCAAAGCATTGAGAGTTTTCGATAGCGGTCAGGGTTTGTTCCAACGTGCGATTTTGCGCCCAATAAGATTCTTTAGACAAAAACCGGTGTATCGCGGCGAGATCCAGCCGCTTTCGGTCAGTATCGATCTCGTATTCTCCCTTTCGTTTCCTCATCTCTCTCTACACTCCAAGTACGCGGCGGGCACGGCTGCGAAATCCGGCGGTTGCGGCTTGGGGATATTTTGCGGCGACGAGCCTCAGTTCGTCGAGCAGCTCGGGGGAATCTTTGGCGACGTTTGCCGCAACGGTCATTGAAAAACACCGGACGGCGACCGGCTCCAAGGGGTCGTCTAAAAGGTTGTAGCAAATATCAAAAACGCGGCCCTCGTAGCGTTTGGGAATCTCGACAAACTGTAGAAGTCGCACGACATTTCTCTTGACGGCGATATGAGAATCGTCACGCTCAAGCTGTTCGAAAAGTTTACCGTAGTAAGGCTTAATCAGATCAGGATGCTGCTCGATAGAGTTGCTCACCGCCCACGCCGCCCGTTGAGAAACGCGATAGACCGGGCCTAGAAACAGCCGCATCAACTCCGCAAACCGCTGCGGATCGCCGTCAATATAGGCGACGATCTTTGCGGTCTGCTCTTTTGAATGCTCTGCAAGGAGAGCCTCGCGGATGTTCATACCTACTGTAAATAGAACACCGATAAAACGGATTGTGCGGATCAGCACAGATAAATCTAATATTTTTATCCGCGTTTTATCAGTTCTATCTTTTAAATCCGTGTTCCATTTTATTTCAATTGAAAAAACGCCTTGCGGCCCGGGAATTTTGCCGAATCGCCGAGATCTTCTTCGATGCGGAGCAATTGGTTGTATTTGGCGATGCGGTCGCTGCGGCACAAGCTGCCGGTTTTGATCTGGCCAGCGTTGGTCGCGACGGCGAGGTCGGCGATGAAGCTGTCTTCGGTTTCGCCGGAGCGGTGCGAGATGACGGCGGTCATATTATTTGTCCGTGCAAGCTCAATGGCATCAAGCGTTTCCGTCAGCGTTCCGATCTGGTTGACCTTGATGAGGATCGAATTGGCTGCACCAAGCTCGATTCCCTTTTGCAGAAATTTTGTGTTGGTGACAAATAGATCATCGCCGACGGTCTGCACCGTTTTGCCAATGCGGCCATTGAGATTGACCCAGCCGTCCCAGTCGTTTTCGGCCATGCCGTCCTCGATGGAGATGATCGGATATTTGCCGCACCAGTCTGCCCAATACGCAGCCATTTCGTCAGAACTAAGCTCGCGCTTGTCGCTCTTCTTAAAGACATACTTTCCGTTGCTGTAAAATTCGCTAGATGCCGGATCGAGGGCGATCATGACATTTTCACCGGCTTTGTAGCCCGCGATGTCGATGGCTTCGAGAATGGTCTCGACTGCTTCGTCATTCGATTTGAGGTTAGGTGCAAAACCGCCTTCGTCGCCGACGCTGGTCGAATAGCCTCGCGATTTCAGCACGTTTTTCAGATTATGAAAGATCTCGGCGCCGCATCGCAGGGCTTCGCTAAAACTCTCGGCTCCGACGGGCATTACCATAAACTCTTGAAAATCGACATTATTGTCAGCGTGGGCTCCGCCATTGAGGATGTTCATCATCGGCACGGGCAGCGTTTTCGCGTTTGTCCCGCCGATGTATCGGTAAAGCGGCATTTCCTGAAACGCCGCTGCGGCACGAGCGTTTGCCAAAGAAACGGCAAGAATGGCATTCGCTCCAAGCTTTGATTTTGTCTCAGTGCCGTCGAGATCAATCATCGTCTGATCAATGAGGGTTTGGTCGAGAGCATCGAGGCCCTCAAGCTCGCGGCTGATCGTTTCGTTGACGTTATCGACGGCGGTCAAAACGCCTTTGCCCATATAGCGGCTCTTATCGCCGTCACGCAGCTCAACCGCTTCGTTTTCGCCGGTCGAAGCCCCGCTCGGAACCGCCGCACGTCCCTGCGTGCCGTCTTCGAGAATAACCTCGGCCTCGATCGTCGGATTTCCGCGTGAATCCATTATCTCGCGTGCCCAAACCTGTTCAATAAAACTCATTTAATAATTGCTCCTACGATTGATAACTTACGTTGTTTCCATACGCACCCGTTTGATGCGGCGTTTTTCGACCTTTTCGACCGTGAATCTATGCCCGTTAAACGCAACGGTTTGTCCTTCGTCAAGTATCTGCCCTGCCTCGGACATCAGAAAACCGGCGATAGTCGTGTAGCCTTCGGATATCGGTAGGTTTAGCTCAAGGCGACGGTTAAGATCACGGACAGCGAGGCCGCCGTCGAGCAGATAACTGCCATCGGACTGCGGTGCGATCTGCTCGTCAACCTCTACATCATGCTCGTCCGAAATGTCTCCGACTATCTCCTCGAGCAGGTCTTCGAGCGTTATGATGCCCTCGACACCGCCATGTTCGTCAACGACAAAGCCGAAGTGAAACTTCTCTTTTTGCATCTGCCGCAGCACGTCTTCGAGACGGGCGGTATCGACTACGTAATTTGGTTTATGAATCACATCGGCGAGTTTGAATGACCTAGTTCGATTTGAATACGCGACCAGGTCCTTGCTGTGAACAAAACCGGCAATGTCGTCGAGCGAGTCGCGAAAGACGGGCAGACGCGAGTATCCATGTTCCTGAAATGCAGTAGCGATCTCGTCAAATTTGCTGCTCTCGGGCACGGCAATGATCTCAGTTCGAGGTATCATCGCCTCTTTGACGGTTGTTTCAGAAAACTCGAACACCTTGTTTATCAGCGTCTGTTCCTCTTTATTGATCTCACCGCTCTCCTGCGACAGGGCTATTAACTGACGTATCTCGTCCTCGGTGTAGATCGAGGTGTGATCAAGATTAGAGGATAGCCCGAGGAGTTTTGCAAACAAGCTCCCGGCGTAATTGAGAACCCAGAGAATTGGCGAAAACACCTTTGCAAAAACTTCGAGCGGGCGGGCCGCGACTACCGCAAAGGTCTCCGAACGCTCAAGTGCGAACATTTTCGGCACCAATTCACCAAGCACGACGTGTAGGAATGTTATAACGGCGAAAGAGATCACAATTGCCACAATGTGAGCAATATAGACCGCCGGCCCCTCACCCGCGATCGCCTCGGCGAGTGGTTCGAGAAGCAATGCGACGGTTGGCTCGCCTAACCATCCGAGGGCGAGCGATGCGAGAGTGACACCAAGCTGAACCGCCGAAATAAACTGCGTCGGGTTATCGAGCAGCCGCAGAGCCGCCAATGCTCCCTTGCTGCCCTCATCAGCGAGTTTTTGAACACGCGTCCGCCGCACCGAAACCAAAGCAAATTCAGACGCAACGAAAAATGCGTTTAACCCTACGACCACGAAAATGATCGCAAATTTAGTAATTACCTCGGCCAAAGTGATCGGGGCAACTGCTTCCGTGTTTTGAAATAAAAGCAGGATGCTACTGGCAGGGTCGACCATTGTCAGAATATGTAAATTAAATAAAGCTCATCGCCAACTTCGGCGGAATTTGAATGAGTATATCATAAAGGCACATCGTTTTTACCGCTACGGGTGGTCGCCACGGGTGTCGATCATTTCCTGAATTAACATTCGACACGATCCGCAACCGCCCCCTGCGTTACAAATTCGAGTGACCTCGCTGACCGTTTCGATAGCGTTACGCTCGATATGAACCTCGATTGTTTCTTCGGAAACACCGAAACACGTGCAGATCAGAGCCATTTCACCTCGAAATTCCTCAATCTGCCGGACACGGTAATCTGCAAAAGCCGCCCGTAGCGCCTCGATACAGACATCAACGCATTGTTCGCGGTCATTTGGCAAAGGACCGAATTCAGCCTCAAGTTTCTGGCTAAGCTCGTTTTTATTCAGGCCATGCAGATCCGCCAGTTTACTATCTTTGATCGTTTCAATTAAATGATCGGCGACGGCGATCATATATCCGCAGCCGTTTGTTTGAAATCCGGCTGCCGCTATCATTTTTGTCTCCGCGTCCACTTTCAAAGAAAAATTGACATAGGATCCGCATTGAAAGCTTGCCGACTTTCCGGTCGCTCCAGCGTCCGCAAGGGCTCCGCCGTTTTTCGGCGACGCCGATCTTTCCTGTATGTTTGGCGGATAAAATGACACTAAAGCAAAAGTAAAAAGTAAACGTCTAAAAGTAAAGCCGCAGGTACCGTATTAAAGTGAAGCAACTTTGTGTAAACTAGGTCTGTGAAAGCCGCTCTATTTTTATTTTTTACTTTTGCTTTTAGTTTCTCGCAGTCCTGCAGGCCTGCGGCGGCTCCCGTTTCAGTGTCTAACAGGCCGTCTTCGATCAATGACCGGTCCGCCACAAATGTTCCCATGCCGCCCACGAAACCGATGAGCGAGATGAGCTGGACAGATGCGAATGGAAAAGTTCAAAAGCTGTCTGATCTGACCGGCAAGGCCGTGATACTTGATTTCTGGGCGACATATTGCCCGCCATGCCGACAAGAAATCCCGCATTTGAATTCGTTGATCGCTAAATACGGCGCGGACAATATAGTGATCGTCGGGCTTAACGTCGGCGGCGAAGACGACAAGCCTGAGATACCTAAATTTGTCGCTGAGACTAAGCTCGATTATCCCATCGCGTTTCCCGAGAACGCTCTTAGCAGCTTTATTTTCTCGGAACGCGATGATATTCCGCAGACGCTCGTAATCGACCGCGGCGGGCGTGTCGTAACCAAGATCATCGGCTTTAGCCCTGCCATCAAAACAGAGCTCGATGCCGCCGTCGAAAAAGCTCTGGCACAATAACGAGCTCGTGATATAATTTTTGCTGAGATCGGGGAGCCAATATGTTAACAACTGTAGAAGCTGAAATCGACGTAAATGGAAAGGTAGAACTGCTCGAAGAGGTGCGTGTAAAAGGCCCGACGAGAGCCATTGTCACGCTATTGGGGCCAAAAAATAATTCTTCTTCGATCGAGAAAAAAGGCAATAGTTTGCGTGACCTTTTGGCCGATCCGATATTTCAAAATCGCCAAAGTTATCCGGCTTCGGAAATTGATGCTCAAATTGAAGAGGCGCGAAATTCGTGGGATTGAAAAAAATTTACCTCGACACTTGCGTTATCATCTATCTAGTAGAAAAGCGTTCAGAATTTTCAACTGTAGTAGAAAGTTTAGTTAACAGCCTTGAGGCAGTAGAGTTTTGTTACTCGCATCTGTGTATTTTGGAAGCTTATGTACTCCCTTTGAGACGAGATCATTCCGAAACAATTAATTCATTTGAGAAATTCTTTGACTCTGAAACTTGCTTAGAAATAACGCAGAAGGTTTTCGAATC
>JAYVOS010000201.1:0-1906 GCA_043757775.1 Chloracidobacterium sp.
TCGACGGTCGGATCGGAAAGATTGCCTGTCACCTTACCGTCAAAATTAAGATTTCCGGCAAACTGGACCTGCATATCATCGAGCTGCCGTTCGAGTTCCGGTGAGACACCGAGCACGCGGACAAGACGGTCGATCTCGCTCGCATCGGTCGATCTCAGGACAAGAGCAAGATCGGAATTCTCATCTTTCAGGTCAAATCGCCCTGTAGCGGACAACTTACTTTTTTCTGAATTCAGATCTGCAAGATCAATTTTAAACAGGCCATCGGTGCCGCTCAATTTGACCTGACCGCTGATCGGGATCAACCCTTGGGCCGCGTTTCCGGCATTTGCTTTGATGTCTGCGTTGAGCGTCCCGCTGGCGTTGCGGATATTTGTCCCGTTAAAGATCAGATCGACGCGGCCCGTTGTTTTGCCTTCGACCGGGATTACGCGGCTGCTTTGCAGGGCGAGCAGTTTTCCAATATCTAAGTCAGAAAAATCGCCGCTAACCGTTGATTGAGTGCGGTTATTGAAAGCGACGGTGGCTTTGCCGTTAAATTGGCCGTTCATTACCGCCGCAACTACTTGATCCAAAGCCACACGATCGTTTGTCACATCCACCTTTGCCGTCGCGTTCCCAAGGGATATACTGCCGACAGCACCACCACCGATACTCATGTCTGCCGACGCCCGATAGCGGCCCGACGGTTCGAGTATAAAAATGGGACGCGATATCTTTACCGCTTCGAGTGAGCCGCCATCAGGCAAACTTTTGGATTTCTTGAGAGTCACATTCCCGGCGTCGATATCTCCCGACCTGCCCTCGACACGTCCCTGCCTGATCGTTAACCGCACACCGCCAATATTTAGACTGCCGAGGATCGCCGACCCAGCATCAACTTTCGCAATTCGCAGTTTATCTGCATAGACAACAGTGCCGGCGGCGGTATTTTCGAGTTCTACCGACGGAGCGTCAATTACATCGATCCGCACGCCGTTAGCATCGAGCCTGTCGGCACGCAGATTCTTTGCCGTAAGCTGCGTCGAACTGGGCAGATCAGTAAACCGAAACTCGTCCGCCGAGACGTTTTTCAACTTATTGTTTTTTACCGTCGCGGTCTCCGACCTCAGCCCGTCAACATTGACGTCAGTCCGGCCTCTGGCATTTTTAACCTGGATGTTTTTCCCTGTTACACCCTGCAACCTGTAATCTTTTGTTGTAAATGATCTCGCGTGAGCATTAGGAGCGGTCAAATTTATCCCGCCATTTGGCATCGAAAATCTCAGATTTCGTGCTGTCAATTCGGCAAACTCCGTGTCGCCGATCGCAAATTTCTTCGCTCGCCCATTGCCGGCTGAGGCACTAAATTGCCGGTCTTTATAATCGGCAAGGGCATCTGACAGAAACAATCCGCCGATGGTCATCGACTTGGTTTTTGCCGCCGCTGCCTGCAACTCACCGACCCATCGAAAATCGGTCCCCGTTCCGCGAACGTTGCCGACCATCTTTAGAAAATCTATTCGAAAATCATCAAATGTCAGCATTTGTGCGATCGCCGTACCGTTAGCAGTGTAATTCGAATTAGTTCCCTCGACGGTGGCGGCGACGTTTACCGCCTTGAGAAAAATACCGCCTGCACGCAAGCTTGCAGCATCTGCATCGCCGGTGATGTGGTAATTTTCACCTTCGCCCGTGACGGTTCCTTTGAAATTACCGACGCCGACGAGCGTTGTGCCATTCGCAAAGATGCTCGAGGCTTGAGTCAGGTCGATCGACGACTGGATATCGAAATTATATTTAGGCGAAGCCCAATCGACGAGCTTACCGCTCAAAAATGATTCGCCGATAGGCGTTTTCAATTCAAAATTGGTCAATTCGGCACCGGTGTTATCGGCGATGCCGACCGCACGAACGTTGATCTTTT
>JAYVOS010000202.1:0-1906 GCA_043757775.1 Chloracidobacterium sp.
GGGCTGAAATTACAGCATCCGAGGCTTTTCCCCGCAGACTAATTAAGAGAGGTTAATAGATATTATGATCAGAATGGGAAGAGGCAGATCCGACCAACCAGTCACAACCGAATCGCCAGAGCAGCCGGCAGCAGACACATACCGTTACGCCAACGAGACACAATCCGCAACCGCACGCGGTGCTATATCAGAGAGCGATTCGATGGCACGCGACATTAAAGAAGGCCGCCTGAGCGGCTTTGTCGGCCACGGCACAACACTGACCGGCGAAACAGAATTTCACGCGATGCTCCGCGTTGACGGCCACCTGATCGGAACTGTAACATCCGAATCCGGAACTCTTATCGTTGGAACCAATGGCCAAGTCGATGCCAACATAATGGTCGCGGCCGCGATGGTAAACGGAACAATAAATGGCGATATTTATGCCACCGAAAAACTGCACCTCGGCCGCACGGCCCGTGTGATGGGCAATATCCAGAGCCCGCGTCTGATCGTCGAAGAGGGCGCGATCCTCGAAGGTGCGTGCAACATGCTAAAGGCCCGTGAAACTCAGGAAGATGAGGCAGTTGCAGCTGCAGTTCAATACGAAGAGCCGCAACCAACATCGATCGCGATCGTGGACGAAGAGCCTGACGATTCCGCAGCTTATCTCACCGACGATGAAGACTTGGATGATGACGAAACAGTTGATGCTGCTACGGCGTAAGGTTTTTTGATTAGTATTAAAATGAAAAACTGTCTGCTAACTTAGTTACCAGACAGTTTTTTTGTTCATGTTCAAGCGTGAACACTTGAACGCCGTGAACAAGGTAAAAGCGATCTCGCCCGCAGTCAGACAATATCTATCCTTTTTTCTTTTCAGGGCGTAGTTTATTGGCAGAAGTGTTGGTTCTTGGTGTTACTTGAACCGCACGAAACTCTTGCCCGGCAGTTGTCCCGTTAGCTGCCTTAGCGGCGGCAAGGAGTTTCGATTCGTTGATCGCCTTTAAAGCGGTTTTTGCATTTTTACTCAATCTTTTCTTTTCTTTCGCCATAATAATTTCCTCTTAAGTTTTTACTATCCAACCGCCGCCGACAACCTCTTCGCCTGTGTCGGTATCGTAAAAAATGGTCGTCTGCCCCGGAGTGATCGCACGCTGCGGCTCGTCGAACACAATTCTCGCACGATTGTCTGGCAGCGGATAAATTGTCGCAACTGCGGGGTCGTGCCGATAACGAACCTTCACATTAGCACGGACAGATTCCGTTGGCGTGTCAAACGCCACCCAATTTACGCCTTTTGCGACAAATTCAGTTGCCGCCAACTCGTCAACATCACCGACGATGATCTGATTTTTAGCTCGCTCGATCTGTAAAACATACAGAGGTTTTTCAGCGGCGATCTTGAGTCCTCTCCGCTGTCCGACCGTATAGCGATGAATGCCTGTATGCGTCCCCACGGTTTCGCCTGCCGTGTTAACTATGTCGCCTCCGGTAGGAAGCTCATCGGATCTGCCCTCGTGTTTGAGATAACGATCGATAAATTCCGAATACTTGCCGTCCGGGACGAAACATATTTCCTGCGACTCTTTCTTTTCGGCAGTATATAGCTCGGCCTCGCGGGCAATGTCACGAACCTCTTCTTTCTGCATTTCGCCTAGCGGAAAATATGCATGCGAGAGCTGTTCCTGAGTTAGTTCCCAAAGAAAATAGCTTTGATCCTTCCAGTGATTTCGGCCTCGAAACAAACGGTAGCGATCCGTCGCCTCGTCGTATTCGACGCGAGCATAATGTCCGGTTGCGACCTTATCACAACCCAGGGACACCGCCATTTTATCGAGCGATGCAAATTTCAGACGTGAGTTACACGCAACACACGGGATAGGTGTTTCACCATCGAGATAGCTTTGGACAAAAGGTTCGA